>NZ_CAXUPU020000033.1:0-87950 GCF_964252755.1 Caballeronia sp. LjRoot29
AAACCCGCGAAGACCTAAAGAGCAGCAACCCGGCAATGAATCCGACCGCTAACGCAGAACCCATGCAACCCAGCAAAGAACCAGACCGCTAACGCCAGATCCTAGCCCCAACCCAACCCCCACCCAAAACCCGTACACCAAACAGAAACAACCTTAAAAAGAAACAATAAACTGCGTGCCCGACGCCAACGTCCTGACAGACAACTGCCAACTATGCGCCAGCGCAATCTCTTTGCAGATCGAAAGACCCAACCCGGCGCCGTCGTGTTGCGCATCGGGCGCGCGCCAAAAGCGCTCAAACAAAAACGGCAGATGTTCAGGACTAACACCAGCCCCCTCATCCTGAACGCAGATGGTCGTTTCATCGACTGAAACAATGACGGAACCATTCGAAGGCGTAGCATTGATTGCGTTTTCAACTATGTTTTTCAGCAAGATGAAAAGCGCACTCCTGTCAGCCCGGATTGTCGGGGGAATGACAGGCGCGTCAACATGCAACTTCACCTGCTTCTTGTCTGCCTTGCGCGCCAGATATTCCACAACATCCTCGGCAACATCGACCTTGTCGACCTCACCAAACTCAAAGTTCTGAGATTCGCTTACTTCAGCAAGGTGCAGAAGTTGCCGGACCTGCCGCGCCATCAAATCGATTTCTCGAAATAACAACTCCTTGTTCTCAACCTCGGGTTGCAACTCGATCTGTCCTCTTATCAACGTGAGCGGCGTTTGAAGTTCATGAGCGGCCGAGGCAAGAAATTGTTGTTGTACAGCGAACCCATTTTCGAGGCGCGCCAAGGCGTCATTGAACGCGATAAGAATGGGCTTAATTTCACTGGGAACGCCCTTGATGGAAAGCCGCATGCGAAGGTTCTGCGGCGTGATTGAAGCGGCGGAATCCGATGCCACGCGCAAAGGCCGCAGCACACGCCGAACCGTGAACGTCAAGGTCAGGCCGAAGATGATGGTGGTGATCAGCAAGGTATAGCTCACGACCTCCGGAATCGGCTCGATCCGTTCGCCAAGCACAGCCTTATTGAACGCCACGCTCGCCGCGCTCTGCAAGAAATAGGGTGTCTGGCCGCGCGTAATCTCCAGGGTCACAACGTCAAAGGGCTTGTCCTTGATAGTCACGCGTTTCATGACACCGAGAGATCGTGTCAAATCACCGGCATCCGGGGACGGAACGTTCAGCGCGCCGCCGGATGCAAAAAGCACGTGTCCCGAAGCATCGAGCGCCCGGTACCACAACTCCGTCGGTGCGAAGTCGAAGAGCCACGTCGCCCGCTCATCAAGGACTACCGAGACCGGTCGCCCCGACTCGTCAAAGCGCAACTTGGAAGCTAACATGTGGGCGCTTCTTACGCTCTCGCCCATCCGGAACCTGTCGGGTGGCAAGTGATTAAATGCATAGAGCACGATTGCAGCGATGACGGCAAGACACATCGCCAACGCCGCTACGCTGGTGATCCATAAACGCGCCGAGAGGCTTCTGATCCAGTAGCTGAACATGATGATGCTATCCGTGTAACTTGATCGACCGCGATCAAGGATAGAGTTGCGCGATATGAGCGCCCACCAGGGGATGCACCCTTCGCGCTCCGTCCGTGTGACGCTACCGGTCTTCGTAAGTCATCCCGCGCCGTGACCGCTTGCGGCTAACAGATCAGCCTCTATTCGCGGGCGTTGCGACGCAGTATGAAGCTCGGGACGAAAGACGTACCCATGACCGCGAAAGGTTTCTATGAACTCACATGCACCCACTATCTGCCTGATCCGCTCACGCAGCCGATGCACCCAGACGCCGACGTTGGTGCAAGCGCTCGCCGAGTCGGAATGCATGCTTTGAGCAATGGCGGCTTTCGAGAATATCCTGCCCGGCGCTGTTGAAAACAGCGCGAGTATGGCGTATTCATGCTGGGTCAGCGAAACTGGATCATCAAGATAAGTGAGCGATCGCAGCCCGTAATCCAGCTTGAACCCGCCAAACGAAAAAGGCGTCCGGTACGTAGGGTCCTGAAAATGATGCTCCCCAACTCGTCGCAGCACGGTACGAATTCTCAGTAACACTTCGTGCACGTTGAACGGCTTGGAAATAAAATCGTCAGCACCACACTCGAGCGCGACAATACGTTCGATCGCGTCGTCGCGTTCACCAAGCATGATAATTGGTATGTCATCCTGATCGATTCTCAACGCCTGAAGTGCTCGAAGCGCAGGCAAACCGCCGCGTCCGGACGAACCGCTGGCCATCAGGATCAGCGCGGGCCGCTCCTCTTTGATCCGGCGAGCCACCTTGCTTGCGTCATATAGAACCGCGGCTTCGTAACCATCGGCCTGCAAGGCGTTGCGCAAGACATCGCGACATCCAGGGTCATTGTCTACGACGAGGATAAGCCGCTTCATTGCTGCCCTTCATCGCGTTGCCCTTCGTCAGTCTGCAAAGGCGGACACTCAAGCGGCTGGACGGCGAAACCTGCGCCCCTGATGTTCCCGAGCCGTGTGGTCGCGCCCACCGCAAGCAGTTTCTTTCGCAGCCGGTGAATAGTCACTTCAAGCGCGTTGGGGGTGACTGCGTCGCCCATACCCCATCCCGCATGCTCAAGCGACGCATGGCGCACTGTCCGGCCGCCGGCTTTTAATAAAACAGACATGATCTGCAATTCAGCGGGCGCAAGCGGGATTGACTCCTCGCCGCATCGCATGGCATGTTGCTGCGGATCAATGGCGATATCTGCAAAGCTCAGAATCAGCGTCGTCATTTCGGCCGGCCTGCGCATCAGCGTTCGAACCCGTGCTACCAGCTCACTCATTTCAAATGGCTTCGTGACGTAGTCGTCCGCGCCGGTCTCGAGCCCTTCTATCCGGTCGTGCAACGCATCGCGCGCGGTCAACATCAAGCACGGAGTCATGGTTCCGGCAGCACGCAGGGTGCGCAGAAAATGCAACCCGTCGCCATCAGGCAGCCCGCGGTCAAAGATCATTACCGAATAGTCGCCATGGCTTAAGCCATAGGCTGCTTCAGAAAGATTGCTGAAGATATCGGTTTCGATTCCGGCAGCCAACAACGATTGCCGGATCATGTCCGCCAGTCGGGCATGATCCTCGATCAGGGCAATTCGCGACATATGGCCGGTTTATTTGAATTGATAGAGATAAGCCACCTTGGCTTCAGGAATGAATCGCCTGCCAACGATAGGGCTGTCAGTAATTCCGCTGCTCAGGTAGGCGACGCCCAGATCAAAGCTTAAGAGCTGGTTGCGCGTTACGCGATAGTCGAACTTGGCGCCGACTGTTTCTGTGTAGGCGGATGTGCCGGTGTAGGCAGGTCGTCCGGCTCGCGCCTCGGACGTCCTTACGCCATAGTAATAGTCAACATAATTGCCGTTGAGCCAAGTGGTGCCAACGTGCGGTTCTATGGAGAAGTTACCATAATTCAAGGTCTTGCCGAACGCGATATCCGCCTTCTGTCCTTTGTTTCCGCCTGTCAGGTAGTCACCCGACAGGTCGCCGTATGGCGTCGTCCATTTGAACGCGGGGCCTAGCCAGAATGCGGCGCGCCGGGTCTGCATCCCGTTGAGTATGGGTGCGTCAGAGCCCTTGTAGCCATCTGCGATCGCGTAATTTCCACGCAGTGTGAACGCCACACCGCCCCAATTTCCGACCTTCAGATCAAGCGTTGTACCAATTGCATGTATCCATTTATCGTCGAAGAAGAAAAACGGAACCGGCGTTATGTGCGTGCCATAACCTTTGTAAGGTGACTGCTCAAAAGCCGCCCCGCCGCCAAGTCCCCAGTGTGTAACGTTCGTGGCGTTGCTCAGGATCGCAAAGCCGCTCGTATCGGTGTTGGGCAGATTCGCGCCAGGACCTTCTGCCGAAGCCGCGCCCGAATACGTCAGTACGGATGCAACGGCGAATAGCAGTCGATACTCGCGACGAAAGTGTTTTTTCACAGTAGTGCCTTTTCTTGGTGTGGTCGTTGCGGCGTACTGTATGACCGGGGCACTTACTGGTCACTTACTCAGCCGTCGATTACTTCCATGGGAGGTGAATTGGTTCGCTGATCCGGCGCAGCGATACGACCTGCGGAATAAATCGCTTCACCGGCGTCATACAGTTGCGGACGCCGATTGATGCCGTCCGGACCGATCCGGCCAACCGAGGCCGGCCGTCGCGCAGGTCAGTAAGAAGTGGAAAGGAAGTTTGGCCGACAACAGGAGGGATCGGGCGGCGGTGGCTTTGTCGCGTTCTCAAACGCATCAGTTCGTGATCCTTATTATTTAGCAGACTATGACCAATGACTGCTGTGGAGCATTGGTTATCTAAAGCAATGTCGAGTCACGTCAGGCGATCTGCTCAACCCATTGACTCCGCCAGCCCGGTGCTTCAAAAGGATCCGAAAAATACTGAGTCTCGTGAATGACCTTGCCGTTGCAGAACTCCATGATACTTACCGTGAAAGTTGCTTGCCCCGTATAGGTGATCGTGTATTCCGTGATCCAGAGGCTGCCTTCGCCTTGGATTCGCCTGACATTGAAACCTGAAGGCTTGTCAGGATGATGACCGCGCAGTGCCTGCAAATTTTTTCGCCCAATAATTCGCTCACCAGATTGGGGATAGTCACAGATGGCGTCGTCATCGTAGATATCATGTTCCGCGTCGAGATCGCCGTCCGCCGACGCTTGCCAATGCGCATTCAGCGCTTCACGTATTTTCTCTTCCTGCATGAGCGTCTCCGGATACCGTTCAGGTCTATCTCGAGGTACCTCTATTGAGCAGGTCGCGGAATAAAGCCGGGGCTGCCCGTCTTGACCACTTCGTTGTAACGCTGCCGTGTCTCAATCCGGTTGATCTCGTCGAACGCGTCTGCCGGAAGCGCGGAGGTATCAAAATTCTCCCGTGCGCGGGCTGCGGTTTTAGGCGTTGTGAGCAAAGCCCCGCCCCGCTGAATTGCCCAGGCAAGCAATACCTGTGCTGGCGTCTTACCAAGTCGCGCAGCGACACGCGTGACGACCGGCTCCTCAAGCGGTCCCGGCCTGATTCCGTGACCCAATGGCGCAAAGGCCAGGAACACTATTTCGTGCTCTTTGCAGAATTCCAGAAGTTCCGTTTCTGGAAGATACGGATGGGCTTCTACTTGCACCGCCGCCGGCTTGATGCGTGCCGATTCATAGAGAGGCCGCAATTCGTCCAGGCCAATATCGGACAGGCCAATCGCCCCGCATCTTCCCTGGTCGACGAGATCTTCCATCGCCCGCCACGTGTCTTGCAACGTCACGCCTTTGTCGTAGATGACATCGCCGTTTTCATCGCGCGGGTCCTGCTCATCGCCGGGTTGAAATGCAAACGGAGTGTGTATCAGATAGAGATCAAGATAGTCGAGCCCGAGCCTTTCAAGACTTGCATCGAACGCCGGTCCAACACGTTCCGGCCGATGATTGGAGTTCCATAATTTCGTGGTCACGAAGATGTCTTCGCGCGCGATCCCGCCCGCAGCAAGCCCTATCCGCAGCGCTTCACCCACCTCGCGCTCGTTGCGGTATCGCTCGGCGCAATCAAAGTGTCGATAACCCGCTTCCAGCGCGTCCTTGGTCGCACTGATGGTTGTCGCCGGATCGGGAATCAGCGTGCCGAATCCGAGCGCGGGCATATGGCCGCGTCCGTGACTAAGTGCAATCTTTTTGCTCCGGAAACCGGAAGACTCAAGCATGGTCACACCTCCGCAATTTCAAGCCCTGCGATGGGGACCCGCGCCTCACGCGTGCAGTCGTGAGCGAGGTCCATGAACAGAAAAAGCATCGACGTACTCGAGTCGTTAAAACGGTGAGCAGATTTGATGGCGGAATGCCCCCACTGAATTCATGAACTGCTTACACTGCGGCCCGTTAAGTCGCGAAAAGCAAAGTCATTAAGGAAATCTAAAAGTATCGCTTCATTAGCAGGCGTGACTTGGCGTTTTAGCGATAACGCCTAGGTCGTCTCGACAACTCGTGCTTGCAGAACAGTGCCCGGAAAGCCGTTCTTTCTCAAGCACGGACCGGTGTTGAATGCGGGGAAGTGAAGCTGTTAAACCAAACGCCAAACAGGTCCGGGTCTCGATCCAGTGTAGCAAATGAATTACCAGGCAGCAGTGAAGAGTTGCGGAAGGATGCAGCGCGGCGGTAGGAGGCGATTAGCCGATCTTGCGATGTCTTTGTCTGCATTGCTTACCGGAGATTACCGGCGCACGAACGATTCTTCAGACTGTCACGAGGTGTTGTTAAGTTCTGCGGCGACATGGTGTGTCGACGGAGAAAAGATGGACCCAGAGGTATCCGCCAAGGCAGAAACGAAAGCATTCGCGGCAGCGCGAACTCAGCGAACACCCAGGCATTCCGCTATCGATAGCCGCGCTAATCTGGCGTTGCTCGCCCTTGTCACATTGGCGATGCTGCTGCAACTCCTCGCGTGGCCGTTCCTGTTGCGGCATTGGGGCGCGCATGCGCTATGGCTCGCCGTGCCGCTCGTGGTGCTCGCGCCTACTCACTGGGGCTTGATACACGAAGCCATTCACGGGCAATTGCTGCCGCGGCGACGGCTCAACGAATCAGCAGGACGTGTGCTGGCCATCACCTTCCTGTTGCCTTTCGATGCAGTGCGTTTCGGTCATTTGATGCACCATCGTTTCACGCGCGAACCGTACGACCGCCCGGACGTGCATGACGGTTCATCGCATCGCGTGCGCGCCCGTGTTCACTATTACGCGCGTTTGCTGGGCGGCCTCTACGCGGCGGAACTGGTGTTGCCGGTGCTCGCATTCCTGCCGGTCGGGCACACGCGCAAGTTGGTAGCGCGAGCGATTGACAGTGAAGGTCCGGTCGGGATGAATGTCCAGCGCCTGTTCGTCGGATTTGCCGGCGATCCGGCACGGCGTAGCCGCATCCGGCGCGACTGGCTGCTGTCGCTCGCGCTGCACGTGGGCGCGTTTTATCTATACGGCGAATGGTGGCCAACTCTTGCCATGACGATGCATCTGCGCGGCGTGTGGCTATCGATAGCGGACAACCTGCCGCATTACGATGTTGCGCTCGACGAGCCTGAGCGCGCACGCAACTTCCGCGCGCCCCGGATCTGGCACGCAGTGCTGATGAATCATCATCTGCATCAGTTGCATCATCGGCACCCCACGTTGCCGTGGACGGCGCTTCCTACGCTCGCGCGCGAGATTGCCGTGCCATCGGCAACTCGTAGCGACGCCGCCTACTTCCGGACCGCGCTCCGACAATTTCGCCGGTTCGGCAAGGTGCGTTGAACGGCCGTCGTGATGCAATGCACGTTAGCGTTGCATTGGCGCGACCTTAGATTTCGCGGACCCATCGAACCGTGCTCGCGCACGGATAAATCCACTCCGGACATAGCGCGCGGCCTCGCGACTTCGCGACTTCGCGACTTCATTACGGCTACCTTCCACGCCAGTTTACGCTTACCGAAACACGTGATCCCCTCTCCGAAAAATATGGACCCATCTACCTTGCATAAACAGGTAGCGTGTTATATGTTTATCCTAATCACTGAGTTCGCACATGACCGAATCGATCCAGGTTCAACTGAAGAAAGGCGCACTCGATCTCTGCGTGCTGGCGTTGCTGGCGCGGGGAGAGAGCTATGGCTACGAGATCGCCAGCACGCTCGCCAGCGCCGTCGGCATGGGCGAAGGCACGATCTATCCGCTGATGCGCCGCATGCAGAACGACGGGCTGGTCGCCACGCGTCTGGTCGAATCGAGTAGCGGACCTTCGCGCAAATATTATCGGCTCACGCCATTGGGTCAGGACGCGCTCGAGGCGCATCGGCGTGACTGGCGGTCTTTCGTGGCGGCAGTCGATCAACTTCTTGGAGCTCAGCCGTGAACAGTGAAGCATTCTTGCGCACGCTGCGCGCCGGGCTCGCCGGCCTGTCAAAGGAAGAGGTCGACGAGATCATCGCCGACTACGAAGCGCATTTTGCCGAGGCGCGCGCGTCGGGTCGCAGTGAGGCAGAAGTCGCCGAAGCGCTCGGCGATCCGTCTCGGCTAGCCCGCGAGCTTCGCGCCGAAACCGGCTTGCGTCGATACGAGGCCCATCGCAGCGTTGCCAATCTCATCACGGCCATGCTTGCGCTCGCGGGCCTCGCGGCGGTCGATATCTTCTTCCTGATGCCGCTGCTGCTCATCGTGGCAGCCGTCGCCCTCGGCATTGGCATCGGCCTCGTGGCGCTCGGCGCTGTCGGCGCGCACATGATCTTCACGGTCGTATTCCTGGCTCACGGCGGCTCGTTCGTTGGCGGAGCGGTGCGCTTCGTGGTCGGCATCGGGCTGATTGCCTGCCTTGTCGTCGGCGGCTCACTGCTGTTGATGGGACTTGGCGCCGGCGTGCGAATGCTCGGACGCTACATGCGGATGCATTACCACTTGCTCGAGCCCGAACAGGACCGCACGCGAGTTCCAGGCGAAGACGGTGCAGCGCAGGAGCGGAAGCCGGCTAAAAAATCGGCCGTGCTTGTAGTCACGGGATTGATCGTCGTCATTGCTCTCGGTGCTGTCCTCACGCTCGGCAGTTCGCTCGCAGGATCGCATCGGGCCGGCAGTGCGTCCTGGTGGAGCAATGGCGGATGGCGTTGTGGTCCAACATGGATGAACCGGTTCGACGGGTCGTCCGCAAGCGGACGCGGAGCAAGCAGCGTCAACGCGGCGAACGCGGCGGGCACTTCGCCGGCCTCCGTTACGTTCCCGTTCGAGGCAAACAACCGTATCGATATCGATCTGCCGGCCTCCGTCAGCTATCAGCCCGGCCCCAAAGCAGAGGCGACCGTGACGGACGATCCCGCCGTCGTCAGCCACGTTCACATTGCCGATGGCAAGCTCGGTTTCGACAACGAACTCGGTTGTTCCCAAGGCTCGCAAGTCACGCCACTCTCGGTTCGGCTGAAGGGACCGCCCATCGAAACGTGGGGAATCATAGGGAGTAGCGACCTTGCTCTGTCGGGTATCGACCAGCAGAAGCTGCAACTGCGCATCATGGGGAGCGGCCATGTTGTCGCGAGCGGTGCCGTGCAGGTTGTTGCGCTCAATGTTGCAGGTTCGGGCGAAGCGGAACTGCAAGGCCTCAAAGCCAGGTCAGCGAAGATCGTGGTTCATGGCAGCGGTGAAGTGCAGGTCACGGCGCAGGACAACGCTGACATCGAGATGCGCGGCAGCGGTGTCGTGAAGTTGCACGGCCGTCCAGCGCAGTTGCATTCGAACATATCGGGTAGTGGCCGTATCGAGAACACGCCTTAGCGGCATCGCACGCCAGGGCCTTCAAGGAGATGTTCATGATCAACTCTTTCAGCCGGCGCGATATCTTCAAACTCGCCGGCGCTGCATTCATAGCGAGCCAGATGCCGCTATTCGCCCAAGCCGCTTCGTTGGCAACGGGAACCCCAACTCCCATGACTTCCGGTTTCGCACCCGATCTCGACGCCCGCTTCGATGCATTTCGCGCCACGGCTTCGCTGCCCAACCTGCACAGCGTCCTGGTGCTTTATCAAGGGCACATAGCCTTCGAACGCTATTTCTCTGGTCTCGATGAAACCCGCGGAGAAGCGGCCGGGGAGATCGTTTTCGGACCCGACACACAGCACGATCTGCGATCGGTCACCAAGAGCCTTGTGTCGTTGCTCTACGGCATCGCGCTGGCTGACAAGCGCGTTCCGCCAATCGATGCACCGCTTCTCGCGCAGTTCCCGGAATACCCGGATCTCGCACGCGATCCGCAACGGGCAAATCTCACGATCGCCAACGCGCTGACCATGACGCTCGGCATGCAATGGAACGAACAACTTTCGTATAAAGATCCGGCTAACAGTGAGTCGGCGATGGACGCGGCGCCCGATCGTTACCGCTACGTGCTCGAACGGCCGATTGTCGCCGCACCGGGCGAAGTCTGGACCTATAGCGGCGGAGCTGTCGCGCTGATCGGCCGCCTGATCGAGAAGGGCACTGGGCAAGCGCTCGCGGACTACGCGCGCTCGGCGCTGTTCGAGCCACTTGGCATCGACAAATTCTCATGGGCGAAAGGTACGCATGGCGAAGCGATTGCCGCGTCCGGGTTACGTCTGACGCCGCGTGAACTTGCACGTATCGGACAACTGGTGCTTGCACGCGGCCAATGGGAAAGCAGGACGATCGTGCCCGCGGCTTGGCTGGATGCGAGCTTCACGCCCGCTGCTACCGTGCGTGACGGACAGTCATATGGTTACCTGTGGCGGGTCGGTCAGATCGCGTATCCGAGCAAGGGCGGAATTCGGGGCGAGCACTATGTGATGGCTTTCGGCAACGGCGGCCAGTTGCTGGCCATCATTCCGGCGCGCGAACTCGTGGTGGTTGTCACAGCCGGAAATTACAACGATCCGAAAGACTGGCAAGCGCCCGACGAAGTGCTGCGCCATTTCGTGTTGCCCAGCCTTAAGGCGTGATGGTTCTATCGGTGAATGATTCTTTGAATTCCCTGCATGCATGGGATGGAATTCGGCCTCCAGTCCACATGACTGTTTCACCGCACCCAGCAACGCTATAAGTGCGCATACGCCACCGGCTAGTCATTGTCTTTCGCAACGATCGCGCCCGAAATTCGATGGCGCGCCAGGGATGCTGCGACAAAGCCCGATGCTTTCATGTTCTCGACAAACGCAGACAGATACGCAGCCGCTTCATCGCCCTTCGCTTTGGGCACTCCCATCGCTTGTCGGATCACCATGAAACGTTGATCGAGAATCCGCAACCCGCCGGCCTTCGCGGCATCTCTTTCAAGCTGTTGCTTGACGCCTGCGGCAACGTCAAGATGCTGACCCAGAAAATCTTGCACCACGGCGGGAGACGTCGGGATTCGCACGATCTTCGCGCGATGCAATGCGCGTGTGAGGAACAGATCGTATGCACTGTCCTTGCCGACGGCGACCGTCACGCCCGGTTGATCGACTTGATCGTTGGTGGTGATCGGCGACGTGTCGCGCACCAGGTAAAAGCCTTCGATCAGCACATACGGTTTCGTGAAACTGATTTCTTGTCCGCGCTTGGGATCGACAGCAAAGAAACCGACGCCGGCCTTGTCCTGATTGACGTTATCCACGGATGCACCGGCCGATTTAACCACCACTAGTTGTATTGGCACATCGAGACGCCGGGCGAGTTCGGTGGCGAGATCGACCGATACACCGACCGCCTTGCCGCTCGCTGGATCGATGCTCGCCAGCACCGGATTCCCTAGGTTGATCGATGCGCGCAGCGTACCGCTCGGCGCGAATACTTTCACTAAGGATGCGTCGGCTTGCAGTGAGGTTTGGGCTTGCGCGAATACGGAAACTGATAGGGCGGCGCTGAACGCCAGCGCGAGCGACAGCATTGCGGTCCTGCTTTGCAGGATTGAAAGCTTCGTCATCTTGGGATGTCTTTTATTATTTAGCGGACTCAACGAGGTTTGGACCGCACATCCCATTTCAACCAACGTTCATTGGCCTGTCAAGCGCCCTCGTTTGGACCATGCTCAGCTTACCTAATCAACCGGAGAACAAAAGCGAGGCCGGTGAAAACGAATCCCACCACGCAGACACCAGACCACCCCGCGATCGCCCATGCAGCGCCGGACATTGCGGCACCCGATGCGCCGCCGACAAAAAACACGCCGACGAACAAACCGTTCAGCCTCCCGCGCGCGGCGGCGTCCATCAGGTTGATCGCCCTTCGCCCCAAGGTCTGGTCAGTGACGACACCTGCGTCGAGCGCAGCCGCCCCCGCGACGAGCATCGCAACCGCCAGGACAGGATGTGCGCTCGCTGAAAAGCCTCCCCAGCCCGCGCCTGCCACACCGATTGCTACGAGCGCAATAAGCATCGTCAGGTGGCCGGCAAGCAAACTCTTGCGATCCCATCCGCGGTCGCCCGCGCGGCCGGCAAGCGGCGTCACGACCGCACCGGCGGCGCCGGCGAGCGCGAAGAGCGCGATGCCCTTCATATCGAAGCTGAACGGCGGCTGCACGAGACGCAGGCTGATCGCAGTCCAGAACGTGCTGAACCCGCCCATCACCAACGCCGCCGATGCAGCATTGCGTTGCAACACAGGCTCGGTGCGCAACAGCGTCCAGAGCGAGTACAAAAGCGCCGGATAACGCGTCGGGTTCAGCGGCATGCGCACAGGCAACTTCACGTACAGGACGATCGCAAGCAGCGCATTAATCACCGCGGCAAGACCGTAGAAGGCACGCCAGCCCACCGACCCGGCAATCAGGCTCGCCGCCGGACGCGACAACAAAATGCCGAGCATCAATCCGCTCATCACGTTGCCGACTGCACGTCCACGATGACTTTCGGGCGCCATCGAAGCGGCCATGGGCACGAGCATCTGGATCACGCTCGATGCCGCACCGGCCAGGAATACAGCGATCAAAAACAATACGCGCGACTCGGTGAGCATCGCTATCGCGAGAAAACCTGCGCCGAGTACCAGTGTGCGCACGATTAGCCGACGGTTCTCCAGCAGGTCACACAACGGCACGAGCAGCACCAGGCCGACCGCATAGCCGAGCTGCGGCAGCATCGCGGCGAGGCCGGCGAACTCGGGGGCGAGATGCAAGCTGCGGCTGATCGCACCGGTCAGCGTTTGCGCGGCAAACAGGTTCATCACAATCACACCGACTGCCGTCGCGAAGAACACCGTCAGCGGCCCAGTGAGTCTGCGCGGACTGTCGGCGTCCTGCGTGGCGATAGCACGGGCGGGACTTTCTGCGGATGGGATCATCGAACGGATTCTCAAGATAGGGCTGAGAAGCCATCCTAGTGATGCATCTAATATGCGACAATTGAAATATGTTGATAATGATTATGCGGAATAAATTTCGCACGTTAGAACTCGACCCAGTCGGAGCACTTGCTTGAATACACGCGATCTACAGGCGTTCGTGGCAGTCGTCGACAGCGGGTCGATGGTGCGTGCGGCCGAAAAACTCCATCTCACGCAGCCGGGACTGACGCGGCGCGTGCAAAACCTTGAAACCATGCTGGGTGTGGAATTACTCGATCGCCAGAGCAAGCCGCTCAAGCCGACCGCTGCCGGCAACGAGGTGTACGCGCTCGCGCGCACCGTGTTACGCGCAGTGGACGATCTGCTCGTGGTGGCCTCTCCCGAAAGCGAGCCGTCCGGTGAGTTGAGAATCGGCATGCCGCCGTTTCTGGCGGAAGTCGGGCTCGAAAAGCCAGTCGATCTTCTGCGCGGCGCCTTTCCCCGGCTTACGCTGCGCGTAACAGCGGGGTGGTCGCCGGCTTTGATACAGAGTGTGGAACGGGCGATGCTCGATGCATCGATCGTATTGATGCCGTCCGGCTTCGCCCCACCCGAGACGTTGAATGGGACGCGCCTCGCTTTCCTGCCGACTGTGATCGTCGCGGCGCGCACCCTGGGTCTGCCTGATACGCCGGTGACACTGGCGGATCTCGCGCGTTACGAATGGGTGCTGAATCAGGATGGCTGCGGGATGCGCTCGGTGTTAAGACGCGCGTTGGAAGCAGCGGGAATGCCATTCAATGTCGCCGTTGAAGCATTTGGTTCCGAGCTGCAATTGTCGCTGGTCGCGCGTGGACTCGGCATTGGGCTTGTCACCCCGGACATGCTGGAACGCACGGCGCACCGCACGGCGCTCCAGGTCATAGAGACGACAGATTTTCGAACGGGAGTCGATGTGTGGTTCATCCACGGCTCCGTCCCCGCGAGGCTGATGCGGGCTATCGACCTGTTGCGATTCGCACTTACCGAGGTACTAAGCAAGGATACGACGGCGATGCAAGGAGTAGAAACTGATTCAGCCAATAATTTGCTTTCCTGAATAATCAGGCTTCCCTTATTGCGCTACAGGCAGCATGACCGCTCGTTCAAGTGAAGAAGGTTAGAAGTACGCGGCGTCGCCAAACGTTTCCGGCAACGCCGCGTCCTCGGTCACGCTGCCTTAAGGAGCCCGAGTTGTTGCAGAGCGGTCACGCCATCGTCCAGGCCAATTTCCTCAACAATCCTCCCATCTTTGAGACGAAGCACGGTCGTGCCGGTGAAGCGCATTTTTCTGCCCGTCGCAGCCGGCAACGATCCAACCAGAAAATCGCTGAATGCCGGGCCCGTGTGCGTGCCGCCACCCTCCCAACGTCCGACTACGTAGTCCCCCTCGGCGATAAGATCAGCAGCGCCCCAGAAGTTAAGGTCGGGAAACGCTTCGCGAAAGCCGTTCATGAATGCCTTGATATCCTCGCGGCCACGGCGCGGTTCATGCAGCGAGTAACGTAGAAGCATGTCGGGTGCAGCGAGTTCGTCGACAATGCCGAGGTTGCAGGTCTTGCCCCAGAAATCGGTGAACCAGCGGCCTACGATCGCCTTGTTGTCGTCTTCTCTGGACATGGTGAATTCCTCATTGACAGGTTGTAGAAGAGCGGCACGATCGCCTCTCTCTGCCTGAACAATATCGACGTAAGCGGCCGGATACTCCCCGTTTCTTGCGGCAACATTCGAAGAATTCCCGGAGGGAGGATTAGCGCGGATGAATCATGGTCCGTTTTACATGCTGGGTTTGAGCGAAACGTTCCTCAAGCTGCAGAAGGATCACCGATCAGCAACGCAAGCGGCTTTAACGGGGAAAGAGCGATGAGCTCAAACTCCATCATGCCCGCCACGCCCAGCGGCAGCTTTTCCAGAATCTCGTAAGCTTCGGCGGTACTCGACGCGTTCATGATGAAGACGACCCCGTACCCTTCGGCCTGGAAGTACCAGTGATCTATTTTGCCGGCTAGATAGTTACGAACGGTGGCTCGCACTTCGAATGGCAGGATAGGTGCTATCGCGTCGGGTGTTCCCTTCGTCGTCACCGAACCTATCGCAAGGATCTTGTTCGTTGGCGCGACGACGGCGGCTAGCGCAGGCAGAATGTCCGCATGGACACGCGGATTTTTTGCTTGGGACATGATCAAACTCCAGTTCATAAAACGGTGGGAGATACCGGCAACACTACAATTCGGACTACTTTTATTTAGGCTGAAAAAGCTTGATGTTGGCTTTGACGTATTCGCCGACCGTCATGGGCTTTTTGCCCGTTAAAGTCTCAATCACATCGTTGCTTCCGGCGAAAACCCCGTTTTGATAGTCGTGATACACCGCGACAATATGCTGGATGAAATGCTCCGGCATTCCGATTGCATTCAGCCGTGCGCGAAATGCGTCGAAGCTTTCCGGTTCATAGCGAATCTTTCGGCCCAATGCCTCGCCGACGGCGCTCGCGAGCTCTTCGTGATTCATCTCCACCGCGCCATAGAGCGGGTAGATCTTGCCGGCGTGCGGCGTTGGGTCGAGGAGGATATTGGCGATCGCGCGTCCCTGGTCCTCCGCTGAGATGGGCGCGTGACGCCCCTCTCCTGCCGGCACCTTGATGAGATCGTGGTTAGCAATGAGCGGCAGTTGAAACCCGTAAGTCAGCCATTCCATAAAAAAGGTGGGACGAAGATGCGTAACGGGAACGCCGGCCCAGTCGAATACGCGCTCTCCGTACCAATGCGAACGTGCGGCTTGGCTCACGGCGTCCATCTTTGCGGAGATCTGCGACATATTCACAATGGATCGCACCCCTGCGTCTATTGCGGCATGTGCGAAATAGGCGCTTGCATCGACAAGTTGCGGCTGCGTGACGGGATACACAAAGTACGCGCCGGTCACGCCCTGCACTGCTTTTTGAACGGCCCCGTTATCGAGAAGATCGCCTGGGACAATCTCGACTCCTTTGGCGCGCAATGCCGCGGCACGGTCGTCCTCGTTATGCACGAAAGCCCGAACCTTTGCTCCCTTCGACAACAGATGGTCGATAGCGCTCCGACCGGTGGCGCCGGTGGCGCCAGTTACCAGATACAGTTCATCACTCATTTCATTCTCCAGATAGTTTAAATACGATTTGTAATCCTACATATATGGAATGGAGCACCATCCCGGCATCCTTCGTTCCCTGCGCTCCTGACTTAGTTCTCTTTTCTACCGGCTTGCCGAACCGCCCAAAGCCGCCAGCGGAGATAACGGGCCCAGTGGAATAAGGTCGAATTCCATGAGATCCGCCCTGCCGAGCGGCAGCTGTGCCAGTGTGTTGCGCGCCTCATTTACATCGGTCATATTGAGAATAAAGACCACGCTCGCCTGGTCCTTGCGCACATACCACTGGTCAATCTTTCCCTCCAGGTAAAGTTTGACGGTGTCGCGTACTTCCTGTGGAAGCACCGCGCCGACCGCATCAGGAGTTGACTTGGACGTCAACCGGCCGATCGCGAGTATTCGGGTGGTGGGTACGTTAGGTAATCCGAGCGCAGCGGACGCTTGCGCGGGCTCCAATGGCGCCTGTGCGAAGCTGAACGCGGGTGCGGCAAGCGCCAGCGTGACCGCCAGCGCGGCGGTCACTAACCGCTTGGGAAGGATCGAAACAGAACCCTCCGTAGTTTCGTCGATGCTTTTCTCGAATGTCATGACATCTCCTTAAAGGTAGGTTTTTGATGTATATACAACATAGACGGCAAAAAAAAATGCCATCGAAACGACGGCGACAATCGCAGGCGGATGACAAATCAGACAGGCGAAGTCCAGACCGATGCCGATGCCTTATGGACTGCCCCAACTCCCTCCGGCCCCAGCAACTTGCCGGCCTGTCTTTGTGCGGCACGCCAATCAGGGAGCACGGCTTCAATCTTTTCTTCGCCCGCTGCTGTTAGCGCGACTTCACGAATTCCCTTTGCGTCCGATGACACCGCTTCGACCAATCCCTTCTGTATCAATAGATCCAGGTTGCGCGAGACGGTTGACCGTTCCAGTTGAAGAACCTCTCCAACCTTCCCCGGCGGGCAAACACCAATTTCGCCCAATGCGGTAAGCATATTCACTTGGGCAATGGTCACGTCGTGGCTTGCCATCGCTTGCTCGTAGATGGCCGAAACCGACCGCGCGACGACACGAACACGCATGGCCAGGCAGTTATTAATGATTTCGCGAGTGGAGCTACGTGTTGTCATGAATCGAACCAAGTTTGTTGATGAACCAATTGTTGTAGATACAACGTGCGATGTCAAGTTTATTTTTTGCCGGCGATATCAAGCGATTGTGGCCCTCGCCAAACATCACATCATTCCGCCGGTGGCGCCGCTTTTGCTGCCGGTGCCGGCGCCCGATGACGACGAAGCGGGTGTTGTAGCTAGCGGATGGGCAAGACCGGCCGATGAGAGTAGCGAGACAGCGGTCTGATCGGGCATGCCGTTGGTATCGATAGCGCCTGCTCGTGCCAGCGCATCGAGATCACCGTCAACGCCCGCTTGCCCAACATTAAACGGCGTCGTCAGAAATGCCGGCGTTGCCAACGTGAGAGCGTAGTGCGCTTGCAGATTCGTAACCACCGCCGATTGTGCGGCTAGCACGTCGGCCTGGTTTGCCAGAGCTTGCTGAAACTGCGGGTTATTCGGAAACCCCGCAATCAGACCGGCTTCGTCGGTGCCAAGTTGGGAGGCGAGATAGACCAGCATCAACTCGGTCTCGGGTGTCGTATTAAAGGTGCCGCCGCCAAATGCCAGCGAATGCAAACTTACGGCACCGGAGTTCGCTGTGATGACGCAGGGAAGCGTGGCGTTGAGCGTGATCGCGTAGTGTCCACCACCGTCCGACAAAGCCGAGCCCGAACCTTGCGCGCAACTGAAGTTGACCGTCGCGCTGGCGAGCGCGCTGCCGGTCGCCGCCGTGCCGGATAGGGTGATGTTTGGCACCGCATTTCCGCCGCCACACTCGCCGAGGCCGATGCAAGAGTTTCCGCCGCACGCCACGAGCGTTACAAGCGAAGCGATGCAAGCTGCGGCTAGCGCCGGGCGAACGAAACACGCATAACGAGCGTTCATGGTTGCCTGCCATTGATAGAGTCAGCCAGGACAATCGGTTCCACGCAAAGGAACCCGGCGTACCTTCAATTTTAACTCTCAAAGCGCCGGGAAACCTGCCCTCTCTTCAACGAACCGGCTACCGGAGGCGCCTGAAGAAGCCACGAATATCGGCCGCCAGGAGTTCAGGTTCTTCCATTGCCGCGAAATGGCCGCCACGTGGCATGTCCGTCCACTGCGCGACATCGAAAACTCGTTCCATCCATGCCCGCGGCGGATGGTTAATCTCTTTCGGAAAGTGTGCAAATCCCACTGGCGGCGTTACCCGTTGCCCAGCAGCGAAACGCATGGGCTGCAACCGATTTTCCCAGTACATTTGAATTGCTGAACCAATGCTTTGCGTGTACCAGTAGAGCGACAAATTGGTGAGCAGTTCATCTTTCGAGAATCTACGTTCGATATCCCCATCGCAGTCGCTCCATGCGCGAAATTTCTCCCCAATCCACGCAGCCAACCCGGCAGGCGAGTCGTTTAGCGACGCAGCCAGCGTCTGCGGCCTCGTGCCGTGCATATGCGCATAACCACCCTCGAGCGCGGCCCATTCAGCTTTCTCTTGACGGTAGGTTTGTTCGGCGACGGTAAGCGGCGAATTCGCGGCACCGATTGTGGGTTCGTACGAGCTCGGCAGAAAGTTAAGATGAATGCCATCGACTACTTCGGGGTGCTGCAAGGCGAGCGCGATCGACACCCCCGATCCCAAGTCGCCACCCTGAGCACCAAATCGTTCGTAGCCCAAACCTTTCATTAGCGATGCCCACAGCTCGGCCACTTGGAACGCCGAAGTTCCGGGTGCGGCTGGCGCCGGCGAAAAAGCAAAACCCGGCAGTGAAGGAATAACGACATCGAAGGCATCGTTTGGATCTCCGCCGTATGCGGCAGGGTTGCACAACCGCTCAGCCAACGCGTGAAATTCGAAGAACGATCCCGGCCAGCCGTGCGTGATGATTAGCGGATACGGCTTGGGTCCAACGCCCCGCCGATGAACGAAATGCACGCGCTGACCGTTCACGTCGGCCATGAATTGAGGTTGCTGGTTCAGACCGTGTTCTGCAGCACGCCAATCAAAACTCTCGGCCCAGTGCGTCACCCATTCGCGCAGCCATGCGTGCTCTGTGCCCTGTTGCCACGGCTCGGACGGCGTCATGGATGCCCACCGGGTATTGCGCAAGCGGCGGCGTAAGTCGTCGATCTCGACGTCGGATACGGAAATCTGAAATGGCTCGATATGCATGGCATCTCCTCTGAAGGCGTGCAGTCATTCTCCACGATCCAGCCGCAAAAGACAGGACGCCCGATTGCTCAGTTAAATCGCGCGGTTTTCATAAGCATGGCTTGACACGTATATACCTAACGGAGTATATATTAGGTATGGAATCAACATTCGCAATCATCGCCGAGCCGAGCCGCCGCGCCATCCTGAGTCTGCTAGCAACAGCTGAGCGGTCCGTGGGTGACATCGAGGAAAATTTAAACCTCTCGCAACCCTCGGTCTCCAAGCATCTACGGGTGCTTCGAGAGGCCGGGTTCGTGGAATCGCGCGTTGACGCGCAGCGGCGTTTATATCGGATCAAACCAGAGCCGTTGATGGAGATCGACGCCTGGCTCGCACCGTTCCGCCAGTTCTGGTCGGTTCATGTCGACGCGCTGGAACGTCATCTCGATCAGATGGATCCTGTACCGCGAAAAAAGGGAAAGAAACGATGAGCAACCGCGACCAATACATGCCGGGGCCGGCCGCCGGCGCCGCAGTCCGGAAGGATGGTGAGAAGTGGACTCTTATTCTCGTGCGCGAGTTGCGCCATCCGCCGGAGAAAGTGTGGAAGGCGCTGACCGACCCGGCCAGTCTGCGTGAATGGGCGCCGTTCGATGCCGACCGGAACCTCGCGTCTGTTGGTCCCGTCAAGCTTTCGACTGTCGGAACACCGACGCCGCAGATCTCGGCGTCGCAGGTGACGCGCGCCGAGGAGCCGAAGCTGCTTGAGTATCGCTGGGGCGAAAATGACATGCGATGGCAGCTTGAGCCGGTCGACGGCGGCACGCGGCTTACGCTGTGGCACAACATCGATCGCGGGTTTATATCGATGGGCGCCGCCGGCTGGCACATTTGCCTCGATGTACTCGATCGGCTTGTGGCCGGCGACCCCATTGGCCGTATTGTGGGTGGCGAAGCAATGAAATTTGGTTGGCCGCGCTTGAACATCGAGTACGGAAAGCAATTTGATATCTGAATCTTTAGGATCACAAAATGAAAAAAACTGATTTAGCCGAAGGGCTGTCGGCATCCGAGTTGATCGACAGAAAAATCACTGAGCTTGGGGACTGGCGCGGTGAGACTTTGAGCAGGATGCGCGAACTCATCAAAGACGCAGACCCGGACGTCGTGGAGGAGTGGAAGTGGATGGGCACGCCCGTGTGGTCGCATGACGGAATCATCTGCACCGGCGAGTCGTACAAGTCGGTCGTGAAATTGACCTTCGCCAAGGGCGCTTCGTTGGCAGACCCGGCCAAGCTGTTCAACTCGAGCCTCGACGGGAATACAAGGCGCGCGATTGACATCCACGAGGGTGAAGAGATCGAGTCGAAGGCGTTCAAGGCGCTGATCGGTGCTGCTATTGCCCTTAACACGTCGAATGTAAAAGCTAAGGCAAAGCCAAAGCGCGTGAAATAGACTAGTGAGAATCTTTCCGACTTATCAATAAGTCAGGCCAAGGCTCACTGTCCATCCCTTGAGGTGGGGACCAAATAGATAGGCTGCTCCTACCTGAAGGCGTTTCGATTGAGCGTTGTCTCTTGAAAGAGGAAGTTCGAACCCGCCGCCGATGTTGGCCAAGGTTGAAAACCCAAGAGCGTTGCGATTAGGTCCGAAAAACCCGCCGTATCCCGCATTGACAACGTAATTCAACGGACGCGCAAATAGCTGAGCACCTGTCGGCGCCGAGTACGCCGACTGGATCGACCACGAACCGGCTGTTTCCCTGAACCGCAGTAAAGGATCCGATTCGTCAAAACTGGAGACCCAGGACCACGCAATATGCCCACGAATAGTCAGCGTCTGTTCTGGCGCCATGCTCGTCGTCCATTCGAGCGCGGCGTTCGGCGTGACGAGCCATGCATTTTCGTGCCAGTTGAATAGCGGCCCGTCAGTGGCAGGTTTAAGGCTGGTAGCCGCGCCCGAATACGAAGCGTCATTGAGCAACCGAGCCACGCTGAGGTCCAGGCCAGGCTCGAACGTGAATCCATAACCCAGTTTGCTTTTCAGGAACAGGCCACCGCTCGCGCTGAAGGCCGACCACTTGCTTGCAATACTGCCTGCCGCGCCGTTAGGATCGTTGATCGTGAATTCGTCCTTTTCGCGAAAATAGCCGCCTGACACCCGCCAGCCAATACTGTTTCGATCCGAAAACGTGAGCAAACTACCCTCGTAGGGAATCCGGGTGACGGTGAGGGATTGCGGAACCGCACCATCCGAGATGTCGAGGTGTGCGGAGCTGATGTCCGGGGTTGTGGTCAAGTTGAGAATCTGCGAATACCCTGAACCGAGACGCGCGGCGCCGATGAAGTCCCGGCTGGACTGAGCAATCGCCGATGCCGAGGTTGTGACGGCGAGCGGAAAGACAAGGAACCGGACCACAAGAATCGACGCAATGCTACGGCGGCTTCGGGCTGAAGTTCGCATGCAGAGTTCTCTCCGTTTGGCGATCGGGTAACCGCACACGCAATCGCTGTACCGCACGCAAACTCAGGATGAATTCCTGGTAAGGCTCCGTCGTCGCTCTCTGACCGAGCGACGCGTCACGCTACCTTAAGCGCACATTTATCCAGTCTCTTCGTCCTCCGAAGCAACCCGCCCTCGGTTTCGTTGAAGCGATGGCGAGCGCTCAGTGAGCCGCACGACATTGTCGTCATCAGGAACACCGGCTTCAGCAAACTCCCGGCGATATGCCGCGGGCGTGGTGTCTCTCACCGACTTGAACTGCCGGTTGAAGTTGGACACATTCGCAAAACCTGACCGTGCCGCAATGACGGAAACCGGCAGCGATGTATTGCTCAGCATCCGGCAAGCATGGCCAATCCTCACGCGGGTCATGTACTGGCCTACGCTCTCGCCCATGTGTTGTGCAAAGTAGCGCGCGAGTGAACGCTCCGACAGGCTCGCAGCCGCACACAATTCCGACAGACGCAAAGGTTCGGCAAAACGCGCTTCGATCAGCGACAGCACCCGGTTGATGCGTTCGGGCTCGTGACCGGAAGGTCCGCCGTCACGCTCGTTGAACGCACTGGGTGACGCAAGCGGTTCGCCCGGTGAATCGGCGAGCGCGCACAAGATGTCCAGCGTACCGGCGAGGCGTTCGCGCGTCGCGCTCGATAGCAGTTCGTCGAGACGCTCGCGCATCATGGTGGCCGCCTCGGGTTCGAACGCCAGTCCACAAGCCGCCCGGCGCAACAACTTGCGCAGCGGTTCATATTCCGGGCAGCAATCCGCCAGCCGCCGGGCCCACTCGCCATCGAACCAGATCACGATTGCCACTTGCGGCAACGATGGTTCAATAGAGCGATTCGACGCCCAGGTATGGGGAAGGTCCGGTGGAACCAGCACGAGGTCGTCAGACCCGTAGCTGGTCACTGAATCGCCAATGTAGCGCTTGCCGTGGCTATTCATTGTCAGCGTCAGTTCGTATTCCGGGTGATGATGCCACTCGAACGGAATGCGGGGAAGCCGCCGGTGATAGACCCGGACGGAGCAGTTGCCGCCGAACTCGACATGTTCGTATGCTGGCTTCATGACGGAAATCGCAAAGTGAGTGTCTGGATAGTATCACCGCGGCGAGCGTGCGCGACAGGTGCTCCGGTCATCTCGGCTTGCACGGGAACGTCAAACCAGCATCGAAATAATTCCTCCAATGGTGAGGCCCGCAGCGATCCATCTTCCGGCCGTATAGAACTCGTTGTGATTTTGTTGCGGCTGGTCGGGACGTTCGAGTCCGAGCGTGCCGTAAGCAAGCGACTTGACTGCCGAAACGTTCGACGCTGCACCGTCGTCACTGCTTGCGTCCTGATTAGCCAATGCAGCGCCTTCGGGCGAGATTGTGACGGCCGAATCCTGTGTCGCGGCATCGGCCGGCGTGGTGCTCTGCGCCGCTTGCGTCGGGTCGACGTTGTCGTCCGATACAGAACGTTGGTCAGTCGCGGCACTCGAAGTCGATATCGTCTGCTCTGAAATTGGCGACGACGCGACATTGCCTATCTGCATAGCGAATCCCTCATCTTTGTCGGCCTCTCCAGCTTATCGACGCAAGCGGGCGGATCTTTAGTGTTGGTAAGGATGGGTAAGGTCAGCGCACTGCATTGACGAAATGCGAGGCGGCTTAAGCCAATGTCTGCAGCAACTTCTGCCGCACAATTCCCGTAATCTCAAGCTGTCGATCATTTTCAAGCATGCCGATTACGCGCTTGAGCGGGCCGTATGGAAGTTGCAATGCAATCAGCGAATGGTCGCGCGTCCAGGCGACATGCTTAAGCAAAGGCACGATGGAAACTCCTACGTTTTGCCGCACCAGGTCGATGATGGCTGCCACCGAATTGACCTCAAGAATCTCCTTGGGTTTTATCCGCATGCGCCGCAAGGTCTGTTCGACCTTGGCTCCCGTTGGCGAGGTCCGGTCGAAGCGAAGGAACGGCTGGGTCTTTAGCAAGGACGCGACATCGGCCTGTGCCGTTGCCACCCGCGTGCTTGCAATCAACATCAAGGGCTCTTCGTAAAGCGGTGTCCATTGGAGATTGGCGGGCGTCTCGTAAGGTATTTGCACGATAAGCGCGGCGTCTATCTGGGACGCCGTGACCTGCTCTGCAAGCTCTCCGGTGTGACCAAGAACGAGCCGGACATCGAGTGCCGGATACTGCGCCTTCAGGCTGACCAGGTTCTCCGACAGAAAGCCCATTGCTGAAACAATTGCACCCACGGTAATGCTGCCGGCAATCTCGTGACCCGTGTCCGCGTCGGCGAGCATTGCCTCGTACGCCGCGACCAATTTGCGCGCTTGCGGAATCAACGCACGTGCGGCGGGAGTTAGCGTAATGACCCGCCCTGACCGGAGGAACAGCGGTCTCCGGAACTCTTCCTCAAGCGCACGCATCTGCTGTCCGACCGCTGCCTGGGTCAACGCAACACGGCCTGCGGCCGCTGCGAAGGAGCCGTATTTTTCGACGGCAAGGAAGGTGCGCAAAAACCTAATGGTGCTCATGGGAATGGCATTCCAACATTGCGAGACTAAAGATTTAGTTTAGTTTGTGTAAATATAAATCAGTTAGTTTTTTTGAATAAGCGACTGCACAATTGTACGGTGAATCATTCCTTTACAAGGCTGCAGACATGATGCATGGAACTGAATTTCCGCCCGTAGACGAACCCGTCGAACGTGGACAAGCGTATTACGAACTAGGATCGACGACCGTGTTTGCATCGCGTCACGACCCACGTTTCGCTTACACGTTGTATGTGCCGGAAACGATCCTCGAACCGGGCAATGACGTTGAGCTCGTCGTGGTCATGCACGGCACGGGGCGCCAGTTCGCGCACTACCGCGATGCGTTTGCGGAGTTCGGCCGCTGGAACAACTGCGTCGTCTTATGTCCGCTCTTTCCAGTCGGCGTGCGCGGTGACGGCAACCGGGACGGCTTCAAACATCTGGTTGAAGGCGACATCCGCTATGACCGCGCGCTGCTCGACATGGTCGATGAAATCAGCGACCGCTATGGCAAACGCTTTGACCAGCTCGCGTTATTCGGCTTCTCCGGCGGCGGTCAGTTTGCAAATCGGTTTGCCTATCTGCATCCAGAAAAGTTGTGGGCCGTGTCGATCGGTGCACCGGGGTCGGTGACATTGCTCGATATCGATCGCGACTGGTGGGTCGGCTTGCGTGGTTTCGAACAGCAGTTCGGCAAGGCATTCAACCTTGACGCCTTGAAGCGCGTGCCGGTTCATATGGTGGTCGGCAAGGCGGATCTGGAAACATGGGAGATTACGCACCGCGAAGGCGGCCGTCACAACATGCCCGGAGCAAACGACGCCGGTAAGACGCGTCCAGAGCGCATCAGGACGCTCAAGGCGTCGTTTGAAGTTGCAGGGGTCCATGTCGTGCTGGACGAACTGGATAACGTGCCACACAACGGCATGATGGCCGTGAGCGCGGTTCAGGACTTCCTTGCAGCCGTACTGCGCGAGCGCCGGTCCAGCTGATTCAAGCGATACCCCAAACAAACTCGCTTTACCGGCGACGTGCAGGAGGAGACGGCTTATGAATCCAGCAGAACACGAACGCGGATCAGTGCCCGCTGCGCCCGACCTGCGCCAAGTCCGCCGCGCGTTAATTGCGTCGGTGATCGGCAGCGGCTTCGAGTGGTTCGACTTCACGGCGTACGTCTATTTCTCGAAGACCATTGCCGAGGTGTTCTTCTCGGTGGGAAGCAGCGTGGTGTCGATGTCGCTTGCGCTCGCCACGTTCGCTCTCGGCTTTCTCGTCCGGCCGCTTGGCGGAGTCCTCTTAGGCATCTATGCGGATCGCGTTGGCCGTGCTCGCGCCCTTTCGTTGGTTATGCTGATGATGTGCGCCGGCACGCTGATATTGGCCTTGGCGCCTGGCTACACGACGCTGGGCGTCGCCGCTCCCCTGCTCGTTCTGCTGGCGCGGCTGGTCCAGGGACTGGCGATTGGCGGCCAGTTCAGCCTTTCGTCGGTCGTGGTGGTGGAAAGTGCGCCGCCCGGCAAAAAGATCTACGGCAGCTTCAACATGTCCTCGCAGGCGCTAGCCATCTTGCTGGCCTCAGGATGCAGCTATTTGCTGATCAACAATCTCTCTGCACATTCGCTGTCGGCGTGGGGCTGGCGCGTGCCGTTCCTGATTGGCGCACTCATCGGACCACTGGGCTTTTACATCCGCCATAACATTGCCGAGTCGCCGGAGTTTGAGGCGCTGCGCAAGCAAGTTCGCGGGCGCAACACGAGCTTTCCGGCTGCGCGACTTTGTGCGCGAACAAGGCGATGCGGCGTTATGTGCAATGGGCGTGATGATCATTGGCACGGCCTCGAATTATTTGTGGAACGCGTATTTGCCCGTGTATGTGGAACGCCAATTGCATCTGCCGCTCAAGTCGGCTTTGCTTGGGACGTTTATTGGCGGGGTTATCAACTTCCTGCTGTTCCCGGTCTCGGGCAAACTCGCCGATAAATTCGGTGCGTACCGCCTTTTTTATCCACTGGTGATCAGTTGGTTGTTATGCACGTTCCCGTTGTTCTGGTTCATTGTCTCCGCGCCATCGCTCACGCGCCTCTTGATCGCGCAAATTATTGCGTCGCTCTTCCAGGCTGCCATCGCCGGTCCACATCCCGGCATGCTGGCGGCAATCTTCCCGGCGAAGGCGCGTTCAACTGGCGTGGCGCTGTCGTACAACCTCGCAGTCACTGTGTTCGGCGGCCTTGCGCCGCTGACCGTGTCGACGCTGACTCAATTCACGGGCAGCCACTATGTCCCGGCGTTTTATGTCGTCTTTGCCGCGCTGATTTCGCTTGCACTCGTGTCGTTCACGCGCACCGGACAAATGGCTTTGGCTAGCGACCGCGCTGACAGGAAGCTTTTTCCCGCGGCGCAGCATGGGCCCGCATCGGACCTTCAATCGTCCGATGGCTGACCACACGCCCGACGGTATTTCGCTACACTTGAGCGCATCGAGTGCACTGGGAGGGGTCTCATTCATGGCAGCAACCCGGAAGACGGCGAGCAAAGCTGGTGAAGCGGGCAAAGCTGGGCAGATCAGGATCGGCATTGGCGGCTGGACCTTCGAGCCGTGGCGCGGCACGTTTTATCCGGAAGATCTCGTGCAAAAACGCGAACTGGAGTACGCGAGCCGCAAGCTGACCACCATCGAGGTCAACGGCACGTTCTACGGCTCGCAGAAACCCGCCACGTTCGTGAAGTGGCACGACGAGACCCCGGATGATTTTGTCTTTTCGCTAAAGGCTCCGCGTTTTGCGACGAACAGGCGAGTGCTCGCGGAAGCCGGCGATTCCGTTGACCGTTTCCTTGCGAGCGGCGTGCTCGAATTGAAGAACAAGCTTGGCCCGATCAACTGGCAATTCGCCCCGACCAAACAGTTCGATCCGGACGACTTCGAGGCTTTCTTGAATCTGCTGCCGCATAAAGTCGATGGCCGTGAGATCCGCCATGCGCTCGAAGTGCGGCATGAGAGTTTTCGCGACGAGACATTCGTTGCCCTTGCGCGCAAATATGGTGTTGCCATCGTCATGGCGGGGGATTCGAAATATCCGCAGATCGCGGACGTCACGGCAAAGTTTGTCTATGCGCGGATCATGGGGACAACTGAGCAGTTCGCTCAGGGTTATGACCAAAAGATGCTGGATCTGTGGACTAAGCGAGCGCGTGAATGGGCATCGGGGGGTGGGCCGAAGGGGCTTGAAACGCTGGGCAAACCTGCCGCGGCGACAGCGGCGCGAGACGTCTATTTGTATGTGATCAGCGGGTTCAAGGCACACAACCCGGCGGCGGGCATGGCTATGATCGAGCGATTGAACGGTAGTGGTGCTTGAGTGGATTCAGCTGCGCTTACTTCAACTTGGCCGTCGTGCCGGGCGCGGTTAGCGCTTTGAGGAGCCAGTTCGTGGCTAGTCCTTGCGGGTGGTGTTAGTGGTCTACGTCATTGCCGGGTTGGTGCTTTCAAGGTTAGTGGTCTGCGAGAGTCGGCTTTTCTCTTTATCACTATTAGCCACTGCGCGTGGCGGCGCGTCATTTCTTTGTCCAAAGCGACAAAGAAACGAAGCAAAGAAAACGCTTTCACCGCTCTACCCTAAGTGTCCACAGCGTGCAGTTTCTATTCATGGGTGCCCCAAAAGCACGGTGCTCGCCAGAGCCACGGATGGTTGAAACCCTCCTTCTCGCGAATCCTGACAGTAAAACGCTTCGCCCCGTACGCTCTCGGGCAAGCACCCTTGCCCCACGGACCCGCACGGCCTCACACGTATCTTCCGCTATAGTTCTTCGCGGGTTAGCTGCTCAGGTTGCGCCGCTATTTTCGGGGTTAAGCCTCACTCAATCTGCTCCCTCATTTATTGACGGGTTGCAAAGTGGTTCGGTATGCGTACAAATTTGGTGGATGGTTTTCCGCGGATAGCGCGGGGTGCTCTTCGGGCGGGTTCAGTCACTGGTGGCGAAGCGTGGGGTATCTGTGTTCGGAGAAAGAGGGGTTCACACATCCGTGGCTCTTGCGAGCACCGTTCTTTTGGGGCACCCATGAATGAAAACTGCACGCTGTGGACACTTAGGGTAGAGCGGTGAAAGCGTTTTCTTTGCTTCGTTTCTTTGTCGCTTTGGACAAAGAAATGACGCGCCGCCACGCGCAGTGGCTAATAGTGATAAATAAATCAGCCAACATAAAACGCGCAAAAACCTAAAAAGCAGCAACCCGGCATTGACTCCGACCGCTAACGCAGAACCCGTGCAACCCAACACCGCCACTACCGCCCCGCCCCCCGAAAACCAAGCGCCAGCGCCCCTTCTCGTGCGAACGAATATAAATTTCATTGCAACGACAGTTCAACTTGCTACAGTCGCGGAACTCCTTGCCAAGACCCATCGCGATGAAATCCCCAGTCCGGCGCCGTGCCAAGCTCCTCCGTCGCACTTGCAAACACGCCCTGCTCTGCGCGCTACCGCTCCTTACCACTGCAGGCACAGTCCGTGCGCAAGGCTCAGTCACGCTATACGGCACGCTAGACACCAGCATCGAAGTAACGAACCCCGGCAATGGCTGGACCACGCGAATGGACTCCGGCGCGTATCGTGGCTCACGCGTCGGCTTGCGCGGCCGTGAAGCCCTCAGCAGTGACACCAGCGTGATCTTCGACCTGGAGAACGGCTTTGGCTCCGCAAACGGCACCCTCGATACACCCGGCACGCTCTTCAACCGGCAGGCATGGATCGGCCTCGACGCACCGTGGGGCGAGACCCGCTTCGGCCGGCAATATTCGCCGCTCTACATCCCGTTCAAGGGCGGACTCGATGCTTTCGGCGCAGGTACCATTGGATCGGGGCTGAACAACTTGTCGAAGATCACGCCCTACACGGACAACGCGCTGACCTGGATCTCGCCGACAATCGGCGGCTTCACCGTCACCGGCATGGCCGCGCTCCGCGACCCAGGCGATGGCAACGGGTTCGGCGGGTATTACACAACAGCCAATTACACGCACGATGCCCTCCAGTTATCGTATGCACGGCAACAAACCCACGGCGACACGGGATTGCGCGCGAACTTGGCCGGCGCGTCTTATCTGTTCGGTCCCGTGCGCGCTTACGTCGCGCTGTTCAACGGCGACGGCGGCAGCCCCCGCTATCACGACGACGGCATTTCGTTGTCTGCTTCCTGGGCCATCTCCCCGCTCGCGCGCGCGTCACTAGGCTACGCGCACGCACGCGATCGCAGCGGCCAAGGCAACAACGCTGACCAGTTCAGCGTGGCGTTCGAATACACAATGTCACCCACGCTCCTGCTCTATTTCACCGCCGCCGACCTGGAAAATCGCGGCGCAGCTACGTTCACCCTGCGCGGCGTCAACGTCACAGGCTTGCCGGTCGCCTACCCGGGCGCGCCGGTACGCGGTGTGCAAGTCGGCATGATCGAACGATTTTGAACCGGCCTTTTTTACGTAACGCGATAGACAAGCTCAGCGCAACAACTCGAAAAATCTTCAGAGACATCCGCCCTCGAAGTGAACCGGTCATGCTTATCAAATATTCTCTTGTTATCGCGGCGATGCTTTTTCTGGGCGTTACGCAAGCGCGTGCGGACAGTGGGTTTTATGTCGATCCCGATTCGAGTCCTGCGTTATGGGTGCGAGCACATCAAGCGGACCCGCGCGCGCCACGCATTGCCGAGGCGATCGCCAACGTACCCATGGCCCGCTGGTTCGGCAACTGGAGTGGCGACGTGCACAAGGCAGTCAAGCGCTTCGTCGACAAGGCGGATGCCAACCATCGCGAACCTATCCTCGTTGCCTACAACATTCCTCATCGCGATTGCGGAGGGGCATCGGCGGGCGGCGTGGACGACGCCTCCGCTTACGAAGCCTGGATAGACGCGTTCTCGCGCGGCTTGGGCAGTCATCGAGCGATAGTTATTATTGAGCCGGATTCGACCGCGCAACTGGACTGCTTCAAGACCGATGGCGAGCGCGAGGAGCGGCTTGGCTTGCTGCGTGATGCGGTCTCGCGTTTTCATCTCAACGCGCCGGCCGCGGATGTCTATCTCGACGGCGGCAACGCACGCTGGATTCCCGCAGCCGCCATGGCGGCTCGACTCAATGCGGCCGGTTTGAGCGAAGCGAAAGGCTTCGCACTGAACGTATCCAATTTCTACACGACGCAGGAATCGGCGGCTTACGCATACGCGGTGAATGCCGCTTTAGCGGCGCAATTCGGCTATAGCAAACCGTTCGTTGTCGATACAAGCCGTAACGGCAAAGGCTCGGATGGCCAGTGGTGCAATCCGCCCGGCAGGATGATCGGCGCGCGCACGACTGGCGCCTCGGGCGCCATGCTGCCGATATGGATCAAGATTCCAGGCAGTTCCGATGGACCCTGTGGGTCGGCTCCCACGTCACCCGCCGGCGCATTCAGCCCGGAACTGGCGCTGCGTCTTATCGACGGTGACTGAGGCGCGAGCCGAAATGCTAGAACCTGAGGCTAGCCGCTCGTTTTGTCGAGGTTGATGCCCAGCTCGGCAGCCATCTGTTCGACCATCGTCCGAAGGCGGACCAACTCGTCGCCGAGGCGCTTGTGATCGGCTTTGAGAATCTCGAACTCCGTATATGAAACGAAGTCGTCGACCGCTCCGCTAGCCGACGCTTCGCTCACACTCACGCTCACTTCGCCGCATAACAAATGCGCCCAGCGGCTCTCGCGCTCGCCCGGCGTACGCGGCAGCTTCACGACGCGCGGCGGCTCGCTGGCGGCGAGTTCATCGAGGAACGCCTCGACCGACGATACATCGGCGAAACCATGCAGACGCGCGGCGTTCAAGCGTAGTTCGGCGGCGGTCTGTGGTCCGCGCAGCATAAGCGTGGTGAGCAACGCCGCGGCCTGGCTCGGGATGCCCAGCACGCGGTTCATGTTGTGCTCGAAGCGCGGCACGCGGCTGCTGCTGCCTTCGAACACAAGGCTCAGGCGTTTCAGGTCATCTACGGTCGTGAGAACATCGGCGTCGGTGACGTTCATCACCGGGGAACGCGCGGTCTTCTGGTTGCAGCCGGATGTCAGCGCATTGACCGACAGCGGATATGCATCGGGAACCGTGTGCTGCTTTTCGACAAGTACGGCCAGCACGCGCGCCTCGAGCGGCGTCAAAGTGCGCATGGGTGGGCGTGAGGGAGCATCGGGAGTGGAGTTCATGCTTGGCGTCGCTGAGTGCAGATACGTGTATTCGGACCGGGCGTTGAGCCGGGCGATAGACCTCTATAGGCGCTTAACCAGCCTTGTGAAGAGCACTATGATATCCGCCCTGCCCTTGCCCGAGAATACGTGGCAATCTCAAACGGCACTCTCAAGCCCATCGACAAACCCGCGAATGATCCCGGCCACTTCCACCGGCGATTCAAGTGGTGACAAGTGGCCGGTACCGGGCAGAACATGCATGACCGCATGGGGCACGCGCGTGAGCAATTGCGCTTCGAGGATCGCGGGGCCATCGACGCGATCAAGCTCGCCGGCAATGACCATGACCGGTACATCGATCGCGGCGGCATCGAGCGTAATGTCTTCCTGGCTCGTCGATCGCGGCCATGCCAGCTTCGCCTGTGACGCGCCACGCAGGCTGTCTTCAATCACCTGTTCCCGATGCTTCGCGCTCAGCGGCTTGGCGGTCAGCATCTGGTCGATCGACATGCCGACCGACTCCCGCGTGAGGTAAGCCCCTTCCATTGCCGCACGCACTTCAGCGGGCAAAGCCAGCGGACCCGGCGGAGACGGCGCAACGAGCACGAGCCCCGCCAATCCCTGCGGGCGGCGCGACGCGAGTAACTGCGCGATCTTGCCGCCCATCGAGTGACCAACCAATACAAAGCGCTTCAGGTCCATTGCAGCAATCATGTGCTGCGCGTCGTCGGCGAAATCGGCGAGCGCGTATCCCGCGGGCGGCGCGTCCGAGTCGCCCCAGCCCCGAAGGTCCGGCGCGATGGTCCTGTATCCCGTCGGGAGCGCCGCTATCACGCCGTCCCACGTGCGCGACGATCCTCCCCAGTAATGTAGAAAAACGACTGGCAGCGCGCCGTTGCCCTGGTCTTCCACGTGAATGTTTATTCCGTTGGCTGCTACTTTCATCGCGTTGCTCCTTGATATCGACGGCTTGACCACGGTCGGCCAAACTCACAAGGCGATGTTAGATTAAAGCGTATTGAGCGATAATCCCCTCATTAGTATCATCACTCCATCATCTAGCTATCGAATAAAATGGATCGCTTCGCAAGCATCGCCGTGTTTGTTGCCGCTATCGACGAGGGGAGTCTCGTGGCTGCCGGCAAACGTTTTGGCCTGTCTGCATCCATGGCCGGCAAATATGTCAGCGCGCTCGAAGCCGAGCTGAATGTGCGCCTGCTCCATCGCAGCACTCGCAGCCTGAGCCTGACGGACGCCGGGCGCACTTATTACGTCCGGTGCCAGCGCATCCTGGAAGAGTTCGACGATGCCAATCGGGAGGCCAGCGACGCGCACAGCACGGTGCGCGGCACATTGCGGGTCGCCGCGCCCGTCACCTTCGGGTCGATGCATATGGGCGAGGTGGTCGCGCGATACCTTGACGACCACCCGCACGTCAGCATTGAAGTTTCGCTCGATGATCGTTATGTCGACCTGCAAAGCGCAGGCATTGACGTCGCTATCCGGATTGACAAGCTGCCCGACTCTGATCTCGTTGCGCGGCGTCTCGCGCCCTGCCGCATGGCGATCTGCGCGGCGCCGACGTACCTGCGCCGGGAGGGCACGCCACAGAATCCAGATGACTTGCGACGCGCGCCTCGTCTTGCGTTCAGCGAGGCGGTATCGGCTCCCGAGTGGACACTGACGGACAAGCAGAATCGCGAGCATGTGATCGACGGGCCGCTTCGAATGCAGGCCAACAACATGCAGATGCTGCTCTCGTCAGCGCTCGCGGGCGTCGGCATTGCGTACGGCCCCACCTTCGTTTTTGGGCAGGATATCAAGGCAGGGAACCTGATCAAGCTGCTGCCTGACTACAGGACTACCGAGCTGACTATTAACGCGGTGTATCCGACTGCGCGCTACGTGCCCTCGAAGGTTCGCCGGTTCATCGATTACCTCACCGATGCGTATCGCGACGAACCGCCATGGGACCAGTAACGGCTTTTAGTACTTGCGTAATGCCACCACCGGCGCTTCCGTGGTGGCACAACAATCACGCTAGCGCAGTCACCGTAATCTCAACCAGCAGATCCGGCGCGGCCAGCTTCGACTCCACCGTCGCGCGTGTCGGGGCACAACCCGGCGCGACCCATGCGTCCCATACTTCGTTCATGCCCGCGAAGTCGCGGCCAATATCGGCCAGCCAGACTTGCGCCGACACCAGCCGTGTTTTATCGATACCCGCTTGCGCGAGGTACCCATCAATCTTTGCAAGAACCTGCTGCGTCTGGCCTTTTACATCGAGCGTACGATCATTCGACGTTTGCCCGCCGACGAACACCAGCCCTGCAGCCTTCACGACACGGCTCATCCGCTGATTGGTTTCAATCCTGACGATGTCATTCATAAGTATTCCTTGTTTAATTAGAGTAACGATCAATCATCTCTATGCCGGCGCAACTTCCTTGAAACGGTCGATGGCAAACGCATCCAGCGGCAAGGACGCCACGCCGTCCAGCACCAGCTCTGAAACCAGCTTCCCACATGCCGGCCCCAGCTGAAACCCGCTGCCGCAATACCCGAACGAATAGGTCAGGTTAGACGCACGCCGGCTAGGCGAGATCACGGGCAACGAGTCGTCGGTGAAGGCTTCCACGCCGGCCCATGCGCGATTGATGCCGAGATTGCGCAAGTGCGGAAACAGATCAACGACCGTATTCGCGCTCTTGACCAACCGCGCGAAATCGACTTCGCCGTGACGTCCGGCCAGGTCCGCTATTCCGATCAGCTTGCCGCCAATCACCACCGTGCCGTTATCGAATTGCTTGAACGATAACGGCCGTCCCGTTGCACCCAGCGTCGCTCGGCAAAACGGTGCGGCGCGATGCGTGACCATCAACATCAGCCCTTCGGGATGAACCGGCACCGGCTCGCCCACTTGCTCCGCAAGCTCGCCCGACCACGCCCCGGCCGTGACCACCAGTTTCGTGGCCGAAAACACGCCCGACGGTGTATGCGCGAACCAGCGTTCGCCCTTCTGTTCAATGCGCGTGACCGGCGTGCCTTCATGGAACACAGCGCCATGACGCTCCGCTGCCAGCCTGAACGCGGTCGTTGTCCGGAACGGCAACGCGTAACCATCGCGTTCAACCCAGATACCGCCAGTCACCTGCGGCGTGAGTGCCGGCTCCAGTTCAAGCACGGTCTCGCGATCGATGATTTTCTCATGCGTGAAGCCATGCGACTCGAGCAACGCGACACGTTCTCGGCATTCATCGAGTTCGGCGCCGGTCTCTGCAATCTTCAATTGACCCGATGCCACGAAACCGCAGTCGTCGCCCACGGTATCAGCGATGTCATGCCAGATCTCACGCGACATCAGCGCCAGAGGAATCTCGGGCACTGGCCGGCCAAGCGTGCGCACGCCGCCTGCATTGACACCCGATGCGTGGCGGCCGACGTAATCGGCTTCCAGCACGGTCACGCTCACACCACGGCGCGCGAGATGGAATGCACTGCTCGATCCATGCAGTCCACCGCCGATCACCAGCACGTCCGACTCTTTGGCGACGGGATTATTCACCAGCCAGTTCTCCGAGCGTGAGCGGCTTGATCGGCGGACGGATGCGATAGTAGCCAACAGTCTCGGGAGGCACGCTGCGTGCATCGGCGATCACTTCGGTCACGGTCAATCCGCACAGCCGGCCTTGACATGGGCCCATGCCGCATCGGCCGAAGGACTTCGCCTGGTTCGGTCCGAGACAGCCGAGCTTCACGAAGCTTCGCAGTTCGCCGGCGGTGACTTCCTCACATCGGCACACGATAACCTCGTCCTTCGGCATACGGTTTTCATCGCGTGGACGATACAGACTGTCGAGAAAAGGACGAATGCGCATGACTTCAGCGAGGCGTCGAAGCAGCGGCGCGGCGCGGCGGTTGCGCGCGGCGGTATCAATCGCGCCGAGCTGCGCAGCGATCGCCAGCGCGGTCACTTCTCCCTGCGTCTCGGCCGCCTGCGCGCCGCCTATCCCGCCGCCATCGCCCGCGACGAAGATGCCGGGGACATCGAGCTCGCCCCATTGATCGGTTAAGGGTGCGAAGCATAATTGCGCTTCGTCCCACTTATGCGACGCCCTGAGCGAATGCGTGAACTGCGTATTGGGCACCACGCCCTGATGCAGCAGGATCACATTCGCCTCTATCCGATGCGAGACGCCCCGCACCGAAAAATTCAGCGCGCGTGCGCGTTCGGACCCGTCTTCATCGATACCGCTTTCCACCCGAAGTTCGTCAGCAGCTTCGTGCATTGCCACGCCTGCGTCGCGCAAGGTCCTCATGAGTTGCAGGCCCTTGCTCAGATACGGCCACGCACGCAAAGCCGACAACATGTGGCGTTTGGCGCGCCAGCGGTCCTCGTGACGCGTGGTATCCACCAGCGCGCGAATGGGCACGCCCGCGCGAACGTACTGCCATCCGAGCAAGTACAGCAGCGGTCCGCAGCCCACGAGTATGGGCGGTTCGGCCGGCACTTCGCCCGCGCTTTTCAACAGGATCTGTGCAGCGCCGGCTGTCATCACGCCGGGCAGCGTCCAGCCCGGAATCGGGAAGGGCCGTTCAAGCGCGCCGGTCGCGAGCACTACGCGCCGGGCCTCGAAGCTGCTCACCTTGCCGTCTTTGAGGTAGTGCACCGAGCGCTCGCGCGTGACTTGCCAGACCGACGCGTTCGGCACATAACGCGCACCTGAACGCGCAAATTCGCTCGCCAGCGCCGCACCCGCCGCATAGTCCGGACCGAGGATTTCGCGGCGCTGCGCGTCGCTACGTTCAATCGCCCGATAGATCTGGCCGCCAACCGCTTCCTGTTCATCGAGCAGGACCACGGACAGGCCGGCTCTCGCGGCCTGCGTCGCGGCCGCGAGCCCGGCAGGCCCGGCGCCGATCACGGCGACATCGACGGTATCAGCGGCCATGTGCATTCTCCAGCGGGTTCATGTCCGAAGACGGCGGCAAGTCGCGCGCGCCCTCTTGCGAGTGGATACGCATGCCGTCCTTTACCGTCACGAGACAACTCTGCCGGCTCGGCATGCCGTCGATCTCCACCAGGCATTCGAAGCACGCGCCCATCATGCAATAGGGCGCACGTGGCGCGCCCGACACCGGCGTCGCGCGAAACCGCTGGACTCCGGCAGCAAGCAGTGCGGCAGCAACCGAGCGTCCGCCCGGTACGCTGAGCGGCTGGTCGTTGAACCAGATATGAATTGTGGCCTGAGCATCGGTAGCCGGCGTGAGCACTTTGAATAGCGGTTTTGAAGTCATAGTCGGACAGGTCGAGGCAAAGCGGAATGTCGGCGTTCCGGGTGCATCGTCTTCAGGGCCGATGCAAGCGAGACGTTGAAGCGGTTAGTGAGCATGGCTGGTCGCGTGCTCGGCGGCGAGAAAGCGGCCACCTCGAAACGCGGCGAGTTCATCGGGGATCGGACCACCCTTGATCCATGGAGCGATGCGCATGGCATGTGCTGCCGCAAGCGTCACGCCGCTGTGGCAGGTCACGACGAACGCGCCCGGATACTGCAGCGACTGTTCGTAGATCGGGAAGCCATCGGGGCTATAGACACGCAGCGCCGCCCACGTGCGTACCAGCCGCACGTTCTTCAACAAGGGGAACGCACGCACGCCGCGCCGCGCAATGGTCGAGAGCACGTCGGCGGTCGTGAAGTCGTTGTAGCCGACCTCTTCCATTGAGTCGCCGAACTGCACTGAGCCTTCATCCGTCTGGCGCACATTGATGGTCGGGTAATGCAGGAACGGAGCGACACGTTCACTGACCAGCACCTGTCCGCGATTCGGTGCAACCGGCGCATGCAGACCTACCTGGGCGCTGAGCGCGCGGTTGCCGAGACCTGCTGACAGCACAACCTTCGGCGCGCGCCACACAGCTTTCTTGCCGTGCACGGCGAAGCCGTTCGTCTCGGGAACAATGCGCCCGATATCTTCGCCATTGACCAGCGTCACGCCGCGCTGCTGCATGGCTTCGTGCAACGCCCGCAGCAGTTTGAGCGGATTCACATGACCGTCCATCGGCGTATAACTTGCGCCGATCACCTCAGGTCCGACGGTCGGAATACGTTCACGCAACTCGCGCGCATCGAGCAATTGATAGGGATACTCATCACCAAGTTCTGTCTGTAGCGTAGACAGCCGCTTTTCGCGCTCGGCCAGTTCTTCATCAGAGAAACATAGATGGAAACCGCCGGGCTGCTTGAGCGATACATCAATGCCGGTCTCTTCCAGCAACGCCGCTGCGAGCCCCGGCCACAGTCTTGACGAACTGCGCGACCAGCGTGCGTAGGGTGTCAATCCGTATCCCTTACCCTGCACCCAGACCAGCCCGAAATTGCCGCGCGACGCGCGAAAACCGCCATCGCCCTGATCCAGCACCGTTACCTTGGCCCCTTCGCGCGCGAGCCCATAGGCTACTGCCGTTCCTACCAGCCCGCCCCCGACCACCAGCACGTCGGGACTGTCGACTGAATGACCTCTCATCGTGTTTCTCCAATCAGGACGCGGTCCAGACCGACCATCCGGTCGAGCACCAGCATCAGAACTATCGTGCCGACGATCAACACGGTCGACACGGAGGCCACCAGCGGATCGATCGTCTGCGCGATCTGGTTGTACATCGCGACGGGCAGCGTAGTCGTGCCCGGTGTCGCGACAAAAATGGTCATGGTGAGTTCGTCGAAGCTCTGGATGAACGACAGCACCCAGCCGCCGGCCACGCCCGTGCGGATCATCGGCAGCACGACGCGGCGAAAGGCGGTGAAGCGGCTAGCGCCACATGACAACGCGGCCCGTTCGGCATCGCGATCAAGGCCAATAGCCGATGACAACGCCAGCCGCAACGCGTACGGCAACACGATGATCACGTGCGTCGCGCAGAGCGCCCAGAACGACCCGCCGAGTCCGAGCAAGCTAAGAAATCGCAGGAACGCAATGCCGAGCACCACGGCGGGAATCATCATGGGTGACAGGAAAAAACCGGTCAGCGCGCCGCGCCCAGGAAAGCGATATCGGGCGATAGCAAGCGCCGCCGGCAACGCGAGCGCTACGCCTATTGTCGCGGCCACCAGCGCGAGGCGCACCGAGAGCCAGAAGGCATCGACGATCTGGTCGTTGTGCAGGAGCGCCCTGAACCAGCGCAGCGACGCGCCATCGAATGGGAGAGAAATAAAGCCCTTGTCGGTGAACGAGACCGCGATCACGACAACGAGCGGCGCGGCGATGAACGCGAGAAACAGCGCGTTGAACAGCAGCCCCAGGAATCCGTTTTGTTTCATGACGTCTCCCGGTTCAATCGAAGATGTGCTTGAAGCGGCGTTCGGCAAGACGAGTGCAACCCAGCACGATTGCCACGTTGGCGATCAGCAGCAGGACCGCGATGGTCGCGCCCAAAGGCCAGTTCAGTGTGCCGAGAAACTCGTCGTACGCAGCGGTTGCAACCACCTTTAGACGTCGGCCGCCGATCAGCGCGGGCGTCGCAAACGCCGATGCCGACAGCGCGAACACAATGATCGATCCAGACAAGATGCCCGGCAGGATTTGCGGTAGCACCACACGCCGGAACACGCGAAAAGGCGACGCGCCCATCGACCGGCCGGCCCATTCCACTTGCGGGTCCAGCTTCTGCAACGTCGCCCATACCGACATCACCATGAAGGGCACCAGCACGTGCGTCAGCGCGATCACAACGCCTGTCATGGTGAAGACCAAGCGAATAGGTTCATCCGTGATGTGAAGCGCCTGCAGCGCATTGTTCAGTACACCGTTGTTACCCAGCAGGATCTGCCAGCCGAGCGTGCGCACCACTACCGATATCAACAGCGGACCCAGCACGACAAGCAGACAGATGGATTGCCACGGCCGCTTCATCCGTGCGAGCACGATGGTCTCCGGTACGCCCAGCACTACGCAGAGGAAGGTCACCGCGAACGCCATGCCCGCAGTGCGCGCGAAGATTGCACCGTAGTACGGATCGGTGACCACTTCGAGGTAGTTGCGCAACGTGTAGGTCGGGAGCGTGCCCTGGCTATCGCTGAAAACGTGGAAGGACAGTACCAGCGTCAACAACAGCGGCACCAGCAGCAGGCTGCCGAATAACAGCAACGCGGGTGCGGAGAGGAGCCACGGCGCGGCGCCCGCGCGATCGTTGTCAAGCGTGGCCATGGTGTCCCTCCTTCTGGAGCACACGCAGGTCGTCGTCCGACCAGGCCACGCCGACTTGCGCGCCTTCATCGGGCGGCGGAGCGCCGTTGTTCGACTGCGCCACGCTCAGTTGCCCAAGACCGGTATCGATCAGGAGAAGCCACTGGTTGCCGGTGAACACCCGCGTGGTGATGCGGCCGGTGGCACGCACACCTTGCGTACCCATCGTCGTGAGATGAACCTTCTCCGGGCGGATATAGACGTTCACCTCGCCTTGCACATGGCGGCCTTCGTGCGGAACCTTGAGCGTGGTGCCCGCCACATCGATTTCAGCGCAACGCGCGTTGAGGCGCAATACCGCGCCGGGCAGCAAATTAGTCTTGCCCAGAAATGCCGATGCAAACGGCGTCTCCGGCCGCTCGTACGCTTCGAACGGCGTGCTCAATTGGGCAATCTTTCCACGATGCATCACCGCAATGCGATCGCTCATGGTCATGGCTTCGACCTGATCGTGCGTGACAAGAATGGTGGTTATGCCAAGGCGCTTTTGAATCGATCGCAATTCGATGTGCATCTCCTCGCGCAACTTGGCGTCGAGGTTGGACATCGGTTCGTCGAGCAGGAGTAGTTCGGGGCGCATCGCAAGTGCACGGGCGATGGCCACACGTTGTCGCTGACCACCCGACAACTCTTTCGGATATCGCCCGCCCAGTCCGTTCAGACGCACGAGGTCGAGCGCTTCTGCCACACGTTCGGCGCGCGCCGCGCGTTTCATGTTGCGCATTTCCAGGCCGAAACCGACGTTACCGTTCACCGTCATATGCGGAAACAACGCATAGCTCTGGAACACCACGCCCATGCCGCGTTTCTCCGGTCGCTCATGCGTAATGTCGCGGCCATCGAGCAGGATGTTGCCGGTGCTTGGCGTGACGAATCCCGCGATCATCTGCAAGGTCGTGGTCTTGCCGCAACCGGATGGACCGAGCAGCGACAGGAACTCACCACGCTCGACATCGAGGTCAATATGCTCGATCGCGGTGAAGTCGCCGTAGTGCTTCGAGATGCCTTTGAGGGTCAGAAAGCTCATGTGCGTCCGTGAGTTAAAGTCGGCGGTCGTGGTGCGCGGGCGAAGGTAAAGCTCACCGCTCCACGCTGCGATTCCAGCGCTCGGTCCACTCGGTTCTATGTTGATTGATCGTCGTCCAGTCCACTGCGACCAGCTTCGATATCTGCTCAGGACCATACGGCACGCGCGCCGCCACGTCCGGCGTCAGTTGCACGGTCTTGTTGACCGGTCCGAGGCCAATTGCCTGTGCCTGGATCGTCTGCACTTGCGGACTCAACAGGTACTGGATGAACTGCTGCGACAACGCGGGCTGCGCGTTCTCCGCCACGGCGCAAGCGCCAACCTGCAGCGCAACGCCGCCCTCTTTCGGATAGAAGAACTTCAGCGGGAAACCGGTGTTCTGCAGCGCAACGGCGCGGCCGCTGCCATACGGCGCGATGATCACGTCGCCGCTTTGCATGAGGCCGTCCATCTCGCCGGGCGTCGGCGCCCACGAGAGGACATCCGGTGCGACCTGCTTGGTCATCGCGGTGAACCCCGGGTCTATATTCTTCTCGCCGCCGCCGTTCAAACGCGCGAGCATCACCAGCGTATGCAGGCCGTATGTATTGGTGATGGGCGGCATGCCGAGCTTGCCCTTCAGGCGCTTGTCGTACAGCACGTTCCAGGAATCCGGCGCGGGCAGGCCCATCTTCTTGAAGGCGTCCGCGTTATAGCCAATGCCGGTCGCGACCATGCCGACACCCACCGAGGTCTGGCCAAGACGCGCAAGCGGATACAGGTCCTTCATCACCGGCGCTTCCTCGACCTTCGCGCACAAACCCATCTGCATCGCCTGGTACATCGGACCGTCATCCATGACCGCGACGTTGATCTGCTGATGCCCTTTTTGCGCCTGCAATTTCGCGAGCGTGTCGCTGGAGTTACCGGCGACGTAGACGATCTTGACGTCGTGCGCTTTCTCGAACGGCGGGATGATCTTGTCGCGATACATGGTCTCATTCGAGCCGCCGACGTTCGCCACATACAGCGTGGTTTCAGCGTGTGCCAGCAGCGATCCGGACAATGCCCCGGCGCAGCCGAGCGCGGCCAGCAGCGGCCGCAGATACGAACGAGAAGACAAATGAGTCGACGACAGGCAACGGATTTGCTGCAGTTGTTTCATGTGCGGTTCTCCAGACTATGCGGCGCGAACGGTTGCGGAATGTGATCAGGCAAATTTATTTTGTTCGTCGCGAGGCATATCGTCCAATAAGAATAAAATAACTATCCATACGAGGATGATATGGGTTTCGTTCAATGAATCTTAAGCACATAGAGGCGTTTCGGGCAGTCATGTTGGCGGGTTCAATGACTGCTGCGGCCAAGGAATTGTTCACGTCGCAGCCCAATATCAGCCGCCTGATATCGCAACTCGAACGCGAAACCGGACTGCTGCTGTTCCAGCGTAGCGGCGTCCGCCTGATTCCGACTAGCGAAGGAAATGCGTTTTTTCGTGAGGTGGAACGGGCGTATGTAGGCCTTCAGGGGCTGACGAATGCGGCGGCTCAGATCAAGAATCTGGGAACCGGTCGATTGCGCATTGCAGCAATGCCGTCAGCGGGAATGACGCTCGTGCCGCACGCAATCCAGCGCTTCCAGGCATTGCATCCGGAAGTCACCGTCTCGCTGCATGTGAACACTTCAGGCACCGTCAATCACTGGACGAGTTCGCAGTTCTGCGACCTTGGGGTCGCGATCTATCCAAGTGAAGCGTCCAATTGCGAGGTCGAGTTGCTGTCGAAAGTGGCGGCGGTAGGCGTGCTGCCCGCGGGTCATCGGCTGGCAAAAAAGGCGTCGCTCAAGCCGAAAGATTTTCAGGGAGAACCCTATATATCGCTGTGTCATGGCGACGGCACACGCGCGCAGATGGACGAGGTCTTCGCGCATGCAGGCGTTGAACGGGTCATGGCAATCGAGGCTCAATACTCGGCCATCTGCTGCGAGATGGTTCGCAGCGGCATGGGCGTGACGTTGTCGCATCCTATCGTTGCACAAGATTTTGCAGGGCCTGGGATCGAGATCCGTCCGTTCATGCCAGCGGTCCTGTTTCCCATCTATTTGCTGTTTCCCCCGCATCAGCCACGGACTCGCCTGACCATGGAATTCGTCGACATACTGCGAGAAACACACGACGATCGGATGGCGGCAGCGGATAAGCTTGGACGGTTGAAACGGGCTTGAAGGGACGTGGTTGTGGCGACTACAGACCCGCGAGCCTGTGCGCCGGAATCGACTTGATCGCGCTCTCGCATGCGGGCGCTCCGGTCTCCAGATGAACCACCAGGTCGTAGGTCGTCGAGCGCCGCGTGAGCATCAAGCATGTCGACTCGCCTTGCGATACGCGCGTTGCATGCCAGCAATGCGGCCGCATGCAGATGCCCTCGCCTTGTGGCACCCAAAACGCGCGCAGTGTTTCCATATCGGGTTGGCCGCCCTCCATGCTCGTTGCAACGATCTGGATAACAGGCGCGGTCAGCGGCACGATGGCTTGCTGCGTGAGCCAATGGGCTTCGAGGCTTGCGACTGTTTCATCGGCGTTCCGATACTTTACCCATAGCACTTCGGTCTCGCCGGCCACGCCTGTATCGAAGAGATGTTCGCGCCAGAAATCCGATGCCGGACTTGTGTAAGCGGGAACGTGACCATCGGTTTTAAGCGGTTTGCCCAGCATCCAGCCATAGGCACTGAAAGCCTCGGCGCTGAGCGGTTGAATCGCTAAAGAAGGATAAAAATCAGTCGGCATTTTTCGATGGGACGTGGAGAGCTGATGATGGAACCGGCGTGTCGTTCGTGCTGGGAAGCAACGCGAAATCGGGGCCGTTGGCGAGACTGAAATCGCGCACCACTTGTAATGCAAGCCGCGTAATGGATTCGCACAACAAGCTGTCCGGGCTGCGCCTGAACGTGGCAACGAGCGGGAGAGCCGGAACGCGGTGCGTCACCTGCAGCAATTGCAGCCTTCCCGATTGCAACTCGTGCATGACGAAGGCAGTCGGCAGCACGGCTATGCCGAAGCCATCGATAACAAGACGGATGATCGCGGCCACCGACGACACACAATTGATCTGGACGGTGGTCTCTCCGCTGGCTCCGAACAAGTCAGTGAGGAAACCATGCGGCGCCGAGTGCCGCGCAAAACTGACGATAGGAAACGCAGCCAGCTCGGCCTCCGAAAGCGCTTCAGCCGATAGATTGAGCGAAGGGCTCGCCACCCATCGCATGGGAAGCGTCCCCAGCGGAATGTTGACGGCGTCGCTGCCCGTCACGTTCGTGGTCAGCAGCGCCACGTCAACGTTGCCATTGATCAGATGCCCGGAAAGATTGGCCGTGGTGTCCGACGTCAGTTCAATGGTCAGGTTCGGATACTCCTCCCGCACCCGCTTCAGCAAGTTCGGCAACCATGTATGCACGACCGACTCGATCACGCCGAGCCGCAGCAGCCCCGATACCTTGGAGCGGTCGCTGACGCTCGCGAGCATGTCCCGGTTCAGCTTCAGGATTTGCTCGGCGAACGCGAGGGCCTTGGTGCCTTCCTGCGTGAGCGTCACATCGCGTGGACCGCGATCGAACAGACGCACGCCAAACTCCTGCTCCAGAGCCGATATCCGGCTGGAGATGGCGGCCTGGGTCGCGTGCAAATGCTCGGCCGTCATCCGGAAGTTGCGCAGTTTGGCGAGCCATACAAACGTTTCGAGAAAACGGACATTCATGGCGCACTCCGGCTGATGCGTTGAGTGGCGAAGCGGCGAGCATCGACCAAATCATTCCCTCTTACTTTATAGCTGGAAGAATTCCGGCGTGACAAGAAAAAGTGACCACGTGGGCCCACATTTACTTGTTGGACATCGCCGCGCCCTTCTTCAAGACTGTCATTCATTGAATCCACCGGGTGAAAGGTTTTGATGAAGACACTTGAATGCAGGATAGACGACGGCGCGGGTATAGAGGTGACGGTGAACCGCCTCGTCATCGCCGGCTGGGCAGGGCGGGACGCGCGCGATGTCGAGCACCATATCCGCGAACTGGAAGCGCTCGGCGTCAAACGTCCGGCGTCAGTGCCGACGTTTTACCTGGTCTCGCCCGCCTTGCTGACGACCGAGGACGCCATCGATGTGGTTGGCGTTCACTCGTCCGGCGAGGTCGAAGTCGTGCTGATCCAGACCGCCGCCGACGGCTTGCTCGTCGGCATAGGGTCCGATCACACGGATCGCCATGTGGAAAGTTACGACGTCGCGGTCTCCAAGCAGATGTGCGCGAAGCCGTTAAGCACGGTGCTCTGGCGTTATGCCGATGTCGCCCCGCATTGGGATTCGCTGATCGCGCGGAGCTGGCGAATCGACGATGACGCCGATCCTGCGCTGTACCAGGAAGGCACGCTCGCGCGCTTGCTGCATCCGGAAGACCTGATCGAACGAAGTTTCGGCGCGGTCGCCATGCCGCCCGGATCGGCGATGTTCTGCGGCACGCAAGCCGTGCTCGGCGAACTAAGCGCAGGATCGGGCTATGAGCTTGAGCTACACGATCCGGTACTGGGACGCAGCCTGCGGCACCGTTACGCGGTCGACTCACTCGCTCATGTTGAATGAAACCGCGCGACTTTCTCGAGGCATTAGATTTGTTTATTGCCGGCCAACAGAATTAGTCGCTGGACGTGGCAAATTGGCCTTTGAATACTGAGCCTCATTCGCTTCCCGTGTCGCCGGCCGTGTTCGATGAACACGGCCAGCCCGCTCACTCTCCAAGCCTCAAGGATCCGCCCGTGACTTCCTCTTCCGCCCCGCTTCGTTTCGCGCGTCCCGCTTGCTCCACCCTCGCCGCCGCGGTTCTCCTGACCATTAGCGGACAAAGCTATGCCGCCGACCCGAGGGTCGTCCTGATCGGCCACGCTGCCCCATTGACCGGGCAGCTTTCCCATATGGGCAAGGACAGCGAGAATGCTGCGCGGCTGGCGATCGACGAAATCAACGGCCAGCACCCGACGATTGGCGGCAAGCCGGTCAGGTTCCAACTCGATTCCCAGGACGATGCCGCCGATCCGCGCACCGGCACGCAGGTCGCGCAGAAGCTGGTGGACGACGGCGTGGTAGCGGTTGTGGGCGACATTAATTCGGGCGTCTCGATCCCTGCATCGAAGATCTATAGCGAAGCGGGCATCGTGCAGATTTCGCAAGGGTCGACCAATCCCACTTACACGCTGCAGGGATACAAGACCACGTTTCGCGTAGTCGCTACCGACGCGCTTCAGGGCCCTGCACTCGCCCACTACGCGCTCGACTCGCTGCATGCGAAGCGGATTGCGATCATCGACGACTCCACTGCCTACGGCCAGGGCCTCGCCGATGAATTCGAAAAGGCCGCAAAAGCGAACGGCAGCATGATCGTCACGCGCGAAGCGACCAACGACAAGGCGACCGACTTCCGCGCGATCCTGACGAAGATAAAAGGCTTGCGCCCCGACGTTATCATGTACGGCGGTTCGGACGCGACCGCCGGGCCGTTGGCCAAGCAGGCGGGCAATCTCGGGATCACGGCGAAGGTGCTGGGCGGCGACGGCGCGTGCACGGAGAAGATGATCGATCTGGCCGGCGATGCGATCGGCAACGTGACCTGTTCAGAGGCGGGTCTCGCGCTCTCGAAGATGCCCAAGGGACAGGACTTCGAAAAGCGCTATGCGGCCCGTTTCAATACGCCGATCGATGCTTACGCGCCGTTCACCTATGACGCCGTCTACGTGATCTACAACGCGATGAAACGCGCGGACTCGACGGAACGCACGAAGGTGCTTGCGGCGATGCCATCGACACAATATGACGGCGTGATCGGCCGCATTGCGTTCGATCCGCATGGCGATCTGAAGGATGCGGCCATCACGATCTATCAGTTCAAGGACAAGAAGAAAACCGTGATGGATGTCATCAGGATGTGAACGGCTTGTATAGGCGCTCAGTCAGCCAGCGACGCGGTCCGCCCGTCGCTCGACGAACCGGCGGACGTAGTCGTTCGCCGGGAAACGCACAATGTCTTCAGGCGTGCCTTGCTGCACGAGTTCGCCATCGCGGAGAATCGCGATCTGTGTGCCAAGGCGCAATGCTTCGTCGAGGTCGTGCGTGATGAAGACGATGGTCTTGTTCAACGTCCTCTGCAGTTCGAGCAACTGATCCTGCATCTCGGTCCGGATCAACGGATCAAGTGCCGAAAATGCTTCGTCCATCAGCAGCACTTCCGTGTCCGCCGCTAACGCACGGGCAAGCCCGACGCGCTGACGCATCCCGCCCGAGAGCTCGTCGGGGAATTTATCGCCGTAAGTATCCAGGCCTACCTTGCCGAGCCACGTACGGGCCTTCTGGTTCGCTGCATCGTGGCGTTCGCCTCTTACACGCAATGCGTACGCCGCGTTCTCCAGCACCGTTGCATGAGGCAACAGGCCGAAGTTCTGGAACACCATGCTCACGCGATGCCGCCGGAACTCGCGCAGCCCCGCTGCGTTGAGCGACAGGATGTTCTCGCCGTCGATCACGATCTCGCCCGCGCTGGGATCGATCAGCCGGTTGAAATCGCGCACGAGCGTCGACTTTCCGGACCCGGACAGGCCCATGATGACGAAGATCTGACCGGACTCGATATTCAGGTTGATGTTGTTGAGGCCGACGTTGCAACCGTTGTCGGCGAGGACATCCGCCTTCGACGCGCCGTGCCTGAGCATGTCGATCACGCGTGCGTGGGTCATCGTCGGGCCGAAGATCTTGTAGACGTTGCTGACTCGGATAGTTGTCATGTTCGCGCTCCGCTAGAGGAATAGATGAGGGTCAGACGTGACGCGACGCGGCATCACCCGCCGCTTCAGGCTCGCCTAGACCGGCGCTGCGCGCGCTCTGGCGAGCCTGCACGCGCGCCCTTCTGTTCGCGCTAAGCGCTATGCGTGCACGCCGTTCCTGCCCGTACCCCTGCGAGATCCGGTCGATGACTATCGCCAAAATCACAATGGCGATGCCCGCCTGCATGCCCTTGCCGACATCGAGTGTCTGGATGCCGGCGAGCACGTCTTCACCCAGGCCGCGCGAGCCGATCATCGATGCAATCACGACCATGGACAGTGACATCATGGTGGTCTGGTTGATCCCCGCCATGATGCTCGGCCGTGCCAGCGGCAACTGCACGCCTATCAGCATCTGGAAGCGCGTGGTGCCAAAAGAGCGCGCCGCTTCCACGACGTCACCATCGACTTGCCGGATGCCCAGGTCCGTCAGCCGGATCAGCGGCGGCAGCGAATAGATCACCGTGGCGAAGATGGCGGGCACCTTGCCAAGCCCGAAGAGCATCAGCACCGGGATCAGGTACACGAAGCTGGGCAACGTCTGCATCACATCGAGCACGGGCAACAATCCGCGGCGCACCCATCGATTCTGCGAGCACAGGATGCCAAGCGGAATCCCCAGCACGATCGACAGCACGGTTGCGACCAGCATCAGCGCGAGCGTCTGCATCAGCTTGTCCCACAGACCGAACGCGCCGATTGCATAGAGCAGCAACACGAACAACGCGGCCAGCGAGAGCTTGCGTGTGGCGTGCCAGGCGAGCAGGCCCGCGAGTATAAGAAGCAGCCACGGCGGTGTGATGCGCAAGCCGCTTTCAAGCGGCACCAGCAGGTATTTCAGCACGACCAGACTGAACGAGTGGAAGGCATCGCCATAGTTCTGGACCAGCAATGCAACCTTGTCGTTAATCGGGTCGGCAAGCGATCGATGCGGAAAGATGGACGTCATGATTTCTCTCGCTTAGAGAAGGGTCGCGTGGAAAGGCCCGTGTTCAAGTGCCCAGCTTGGCCTGCACCTTGGCCGCTACATCGGCCGGCACCCAGGTCTTCCACATCTCCGGATGCGTGCGCAGGAACGTGGTCGCCATAGCCGAGCCGTCGATCTTCTTCGATGTCATTTCAAGGATCGTACTGTTCAGGAAGTCCATCGGAAAATGGACCTTCGAGAACATCTCGATAGCTTGCGGTTCGGCTTCGCTGAAAGGCGTCGAAACCCCTACCGTCACATGCGACACCATGTATGACGAAGCACATTGCTTCGTACTGCTTTCATCGCGTAACGTCTTCCAGCAGGCGTCGTTATACGGCGGCATCTTGAGTTCGGCGAACTTGTATTTCGCCATCAGCGCAGCCGGTCCCCAGTAATAAAACACCATCGGCTTACCGCGCTGATATGCCGATTCGATCGATGCATCCAGCGCCGCGCCCGTGCCGGGGTGGAAGTTGGTGTAGGTTGCATCGAGTCCCAGCACCTTGAGCAAACGGGTGTTCACCCGTTCGCAATCCCAGCCCGTCGGGCAGTTCAGGAAACGGCCCTTCTCCGGTTCTTCATCATCGGCAAACAGCTCCTTGTATTTCGGCAGGTCGGTCACGGCAACCAGGCCAGGCGCGCTCGCTTTGATGTTGCGGGACGCGTCGCCCTTGATCACGTATTCGGGCACGAACCAGCCCTCTTTCGTGCCGCCCGGCAGCGTGTCGCCAATAAGCTTGACCTTCCCGGCGGCGACTGCTTTCGATGTGATCTCACTGCGGCCAGTCCATTGCTCGGCCCAGACCTGCACGTCGTTGCTTGCCAACGCAGTCTCGGTAGCGGCCGTGCTGCCGGGTACGACATCCGTGGCGCAGCCGTAGCCTTTTTCAAGGATTTGCCGCAACACTTCAGTCGCAAACGCGCCGCTTTCCCACGTAATGCCCGCGAAGTGCACGGTTTTGCCCGAGCTGCAGAAAGTCCCTGCGGCATGCGCAGTACCGGCGCTGGCGGCAACCACGACCAGCGCTGAAATGCTTGCTTTGAAGAATCGTTTGAGCATCGTCTTGCACCTATGGGGAGTTCGGGGGAATGGTTTTTTATCGATGGGTATGACGCGTCGGATGACCTGATAAAGCCGGCTACTTCAGCCACTGCGCCACTAGCGCCGGGTTCTTGCTGATCCACAACGACACGCCTTTCTCCGGCTGCGTGTCGCCTTCGCTGCGAATGTCATTCATCAGCGCGCCAAGCGTCTCGTCATCCATCTTCCATTGATGCAGCCAGCGCGACGCATCAGGCTGGCTGGCGGTGAAGTCCGATGCCGCTATTGCATAGATTGCGTCGGGGGACCCAAAGGTGCCCTTCGGGTCCTTGAGATAGTGCAGCTTGTATTTCGCCCACACCCAATGCGGATTCCACAAGGTCACCACAATGGGCTCCTTGCGTTGCTCGGCGCGTTGCAATGAGATCAGCATGGCCGCTTCCGACGACGGCAGCACGCTGTAGTCCAGCGCATAGTCGCCCTTGGCCTTCGCTGTGAGCTTCATCAGGCCGCTGCCCGATTCAATGCCGAAGATGGTCGGTTTGCCATCGTGGATAAATTGAGCGCCCTGTGCGTTCAACTGGTCGACGCTCTGGACCGGCACGTAGTCCGGCACCGCCAATCCGAGTTGCGCCTTGTCGAACCACGGGCCGATCTTTTCAACATGCGCCTTGACGTTGTCGTAAGGCGCCCCGTCGGCAGACGGCAACCACACTTCAAACGTGAGATCGAGCTTGCCCTGTGCCACGCCGCTATAGATGATCGCCTTGTCGCCGGGTTGCAACCTGACCGTATAGCCCTTTTGCGTCAGCAACACCTTCCACAGGTTGGCAACCGCAATATTCTCTGCCCAGTTATTCACGCCGATCGTGATCGGTTTGTCCTGCGGGCTTGAGGCGGCCCACACGGCCGAACTGCACAACAGGCATGCGTACACGAATACTTTTCTAAACAGCTTCTGCATGGCGGATTCCAGATACGGATGACGCCCGCGCGCAGCGCGGGCGGTCGATCAAAAGATGAATGCGGTCAATAGCGCTGCGAGGATCAGGCCAGCAGCCGCGCCTCGAACGGATAGTCCGAGAGCAGTTCCACGCGGCCGTCGTCGCGAATGTAGAGCTGCTCTTCCAGCTTCACACCCTCGCCGCCCGCCTCGTGTCCGATATAACTCTCGATACACAGAGTCATGCCCGGTTCGATCACGCCGTCATAACCCTTGGCCTCGTTGTCTTCCCTATGCACGATGTACGGATACTCGCCCGTCATGCCAACGCCATGAGCAAGCGCGAAATATCGGCGTGCGCGATAAGGCTCGGGAATCTTCCACGCGCGCGCGATGAACTCCTGGAAAGTCGTGCCGGCGCGCACGTTCTCCATGTTCGAATGAATCTGCTCGTACGCAAGCTGATAGAGATTCTTTTGCGCAGCCGTCGCTTGCACATCGCCGCAAAGAAACGTGCGCGAAAAATCCGCGTAGTAGCCAAAACGGCCGACCACGTCGGTATCAAGTCCGACGAGTTCGCCCGACTGGATCTTGCGCGGGCTGCTTTCCTGGAACCACGGATTGGTGCGCGGCCCCGAACTGATCAGGCGCGTTTCAATGTAGTCGCCATCGGTTGCAATGATGTGCTGATGCAGATGCGACCACAGCTCGTTCTCGCTAATGCCCGGCACGAGCGCCGCTTCCAGTTTGCGCACGCCATCTTCTGCGGCACGCAGCGAAGCGCGGATCATCTTGATTTCGTTGGACACCTTGATCGCGCGGGCGCGTTCGAGCGGCTCCTGTGCGTCGAAGACCTGATAACCGCGGGCCTGCAACGCGAACGCTGCTGCAGATGTCGCGCTTTCAATCGCGATGCGCTTGCCGCCGCCGCTTTGTTTCACCAACTCATCGATCTCTGCTGCCCAGCGCTCGGTCACCTGGCCGAGCATGTCATCGCAGAAGTAATAGGAGATCGCGGTCGCGGGACGGACTTCATCGACAGTGTCCAGACCGTCAGCCAGAAAGTCGCAACCTGCGTACTCGAACAGCACGACCTTGCCTTCTGCCGGCACGAACACATAGCGCGCCGGGTTGCGCATTGAATAGACCTGCATGTTGCGCGAGCCGGTGGCGTAGCGCATGTGAGTCGGGTCGAACAGCACTGCGGCGGTGAGATCGCGCTTCTTCAATTCACGGCGCACGGCGGCCAGCCGGTCACGTTGAATCTGCGCAATTTCGGCAGCCGTGGGTTCGCAATCTTCAGGAAGATGAGTGGGGCGAATAATCGACATGTGGGCTTTTTTGTAGGGGTTAATCAACCAGGCTATCAGCGCGAACGAGCCGTTGCTCGGCTTCCAGATGCGCTTCTGAAACACGGCCATACAACTGGCGGGTTCGTTCAAGCCGTCCGATCACGCCGGGCTTTTGCGAGTACGCAAAAATGGCGGTGTGACGCTCGACATCGCCCGCCACCTGCGTGACGCGGTGCAGCGAAAAGCGGCCCTTGAACAATTGCAGGTCGCCCGGACGCAAGGTGATGACGTTGATGGCGTCGCGGGTTTCCCCTCGTACTACGCGGCCGACGGCTTCATAGTTCTCACCTTGCGGCGTGCGAATATTCGGGCAGTATTCGAAGTCACCGCCGACGGTGGGTTGCTGCGTCATCATCGAAACAATGAATTCGTTCGTGTCGTAATGCCACGGCTGCTCGGTGCCGGGCGGCATCACGTTTTGCACCAGACCCGCATACGGATCGGCGTATTCCCAGACCCGGGTTTCTCCCAGGCAATCGGCCACGAAACGTTTCATCGCCTGGGCGACATAGATGCGATGCACGATTGCGTCTGCCGGAATCAGGTCGCGTGTCACGAAGCCGCTGGTGCGGTCCATGAAGATGCGGCGCGGATCGGCATCGGACAACGTGGGGTCATCGGCAGTGAAATAGGCGTTCACCTTACGGGTTGAAAAGTAGGTTTTTGCGGCCAGCGCGCGGCCTTCGTTGCGTGCCCGTTCCAGCGCCTCCGGGCGCAGGAAATCGTGCAGCACGGCGCTGCCGCTCGCGGCCAGCTCCGCACGGCAATTCGCCACCAGTTCGTTCAGGCGCGGGCTGTCCGGGTCATGCAGGGGATAGCGGTCGGTGTTGACGATATCGCCGAGATCAAGGCATTCGGCATCGGCAAGTAAAGCGGAGAGAACCACGGCAGGCTCCAAATCGATATTTTGGCGAGTGGATTTACGGGGCGACTTCAACAACAATCTGCGAACAGAATCTGCAAACGACTGCCCGATCTTTTGGCGGCCAATTTCTTTTGGAAAGCGAGTATTTCCGATGGATTCCATTAGCGAACCCGATTGGTCGAAGATCGCTTCACTCGATGCGGAACTCGTGCGGGCGTTTGTCGTAGTGGCCGAAAGCGGCGGTTTTACGGCGGCGGCGCGCCAGCTTCATCGCACGCAATCGACCATCAGCCTGCGTATCCGCACGCTGGAGGAGCGGCTCGGCGCGCACCTGTTTTTGCGCAATAGCCGTCATTTCGCGCTCTCAAGCGATGGCGAGAATTTCCTGATCCACGCGCGGCGGATATTGCAGGTGCAGAACGAAGCGATTGCATCACTGACGCGCGGTAGCCGCGGCAACGTGATTCGTTTTGGGCTGCCGGAAGATTATGCGGAGCTATGGCTGCCGGAATTGCTGCGGGCGTTTTATGCGTTACGGCCCGGCGCGCGGCCGCATATTCATTGCCGTACATCGCTTGAATTGCTCGAGCGGCTAGGTGCGGGTGAACTCGATCTGGCGCTAGTTGTGCGGCATGGCGAGCGCGCCGGGGGAAAACCCCTAGCGCGTCAGGAACTGGTGTGGGCAGCGCATCGCGACTTCGAGTTATGCGCCGATGCGCCGGTACCGCTCGCTCTCTTCGATGAAAGTTGTACGTATCGGCAACGCGGGTTGCAGGCGCTGACTGCTATCGGCCGGGATTATCAGCTTGTGTACACGAGCCAGAGTCCGACTGGCATTCGGATTGCCGTGAATCATGGTGCGGCGGTGACCATAATTGATCGTCGGACGCTGCCGGCGTGTTGGCGCACGTTTGGGGAATCGGATGGTCTGCCGGGGCTACCGCCCGCGGAGTTGGAGCTTCATGTCGCGCCGACCATGCGGAATGAGGCGACTCGCGATCTGAGCGCGTTGATCGAGACGCTGGTGTCGGAGCATAGCGGCGTGATGGCTTGAATGGGGGGTTTTTGCACGTTGGGGGTTGCTAGGGTTTGGTGTTAATGGTCGGGGTTATTGCTGGGTTGCGCGGGTTCTGCGTTAGCGGTCGGGTTCATTGCCGGGTTGCTGCTTTTCAGGTCTTCGCGGGTTTAGTGTTAGCTGTTCTCTTTATCACTATTAGCCACTGCGCGTGGCGGCGCGTCATTTCTTTGTCCAAAGCGACAAAGAAACGAAGCAAAGAAAACGCTTTCACCGCTCTACCCTAAGTGTCCACAGCGTGCAGTTCCATTTCATGGGTGCCCCAAAAGAACGGTGCTCGCAAGAGCCACGGATGTGTGAACCCCTCTTTCTCCGAACACGGATACCCCACGCTTCGCCACCAGTGAGTGAACCTGCCCGAACAGCACCCCGCGCTATCCGCCTAGAACCAATCACCGAATTTGTACGCATACCGAAGCATTTCGCCAACCCACCAAGAAACGAGGCTGCAGAATGCGTAGGGCCTAACCCCCGAAATGGCAGCGCAAACCGAGCAGCTAACGCGCGAAGAACCTCACCCATACAAGTGCGTGAGGCCGTGCGGATCGTGGAACACTGATGCTTGCCCGAGAGCGTACGGGGCGAAGCGTTTTACTGTCAGGATTCGCGAGAAAGAGGGGTTCACACATCCTTCGCTCTTGCGAGCACCGTGCTTTTGGGGTACCAATGAAATAAAACTGCACGCTGTGGACACTTAATTTTTAGAGAGGTGAAAGCGTTTTCTTTGCTTCGTTTCTTTGTCGCTTTGGACAAAGAAATGACGTGCCGCCACGCACAGTGGCTAATAGTGATAAAGAAAATAGCCAACATAAAACCCGCGAAGACCTAAAAAGCAGCAACCCGGCATTGACCCAAAACCACTAATCCCAGAACCCGTGCAACCCGGCGCCAACTCCGACCGCTAACCCCAGAACCTAGCATCCCGGCACTTCCCTCCCCAACCCGGCCCTCAAATCTCCACCTTCGATCCAAATTCAACCACACGATTAGTCGGCAACTTGAGATAGGCGGACACATTGCCGACGTTGTGCAACATGACGCCGAACAATCGCTCGCGCCACAATGCCATACACCTTTCCCTATCCTTCTTGGGTATCACCGTAGCGCGGCTCAGGAAGTACGATGTCTCCGATTGCTCGAACGCAAGCCCATACGCCTTGCATGCTTCGAGGGCCCGCGGCAAGTTGACCTCGTCCTTGAAGCCATAAGCGATCGTGATGTGATAGCAATCGCTACACAGCAATTTCACCGTGACGCGCTCGCGCTCCTCAATCCACGGAACCTCCTTGTTCGAGACCGTCAGGAAAACCACTCTCCGATGCAATACCTGGTTATGCATCAGATTGTTAAGCAGTGCGTGCGGTACGCCATGAGGATCTGGCGAAAGGAAAATCGCCGTCCCGTTAACCCGCACCGGCGAACGAGCCAGCAACGACTCAAGGAACGGCTTTAGCGGCGTGGTCCCCGCCCGTACCTTGGCTTCTCCCAGCATGATTTCCCATCCACGTCCCCACGTCGTCATGACGGCGAACATGAGCAGCCCGATAGCAAGCGGGAACCACCCGCCTTGCGTGATCTTGAGCAGGTTGGCGGAGAAGAACGTAGCATCAATCACAAAGAAAAACGCCGTCGCGCCCAGGCAAAGCAGCCAGTTGTAATGCCACGCATAACGAATCACGAAGAACGTAAGCACGGTCGTGATGAGCATGGTGCCGGTCACGGCAATGCCGTAAGCCGACCCCAGCGCAGTCGATGAACCGAACCCGATCACAGCCGCCACCACGGCAACCAGCAAGGTCCAGTTGATCCCCGGAACATAGATCTGCCCTATCTCCTTCACCGATGTGTACACCACATTCATGCGCGGCAGGAAGCCGAGCTGCATCGCTTGCTTGGTCATCGAATAGGTGCCTGAGATCACGGCTTGCGAGGCGATGACCGTGGCTATCGTCGACAACACGACCATGGGGTAAAGCGACCATACCGGGAACAATCGATAGAACGGGTTTTGCACAGCGGACGGATCAGACAGCAGCAACGCGCCCTGCCCGAGGTAATTCAACGCAAGTGCCGGGAACACCATGCCGAACCATGTAAGCCGGATCGGATGCGCGCCGAAGTGCCCCATGTCGGCATAGAGCGCCTCTGCGCCCGTCAGCGAGAGCACCACGGCCCCCAATGCGACGAACGCCAGCCACTGGTGATGCAGGCAAAATGCCAGCCCCGCAAGCGGGTTGAGCGCGACCAGGATATGCGGCGCGTTCATGATCTGGACGAGCCCGGCGCCGGCCAGCACGATGAACCACACCACCATGATCGGCCCGAACACCGCGCCAATGCCGGACGTCCCGTGCTTTTGCATCATGAACAACGCGATCAGCGCGGCAAGCGTGATGGGGATGACATAGGGCTTGAGGAGCGGTGTCGCGACCTGTAGTCCTTCAACCGCGCTCAGCACCGAGATAGCGGGCGTAATGACGCCATCGCCATAGAACAGGGCTGCGCCCATCACACCGACACCCAGCAGCACGCGCCGAAGCCGTGGACGATCCGCCACCGAAGACGCGGCAAGCGCCAGCAGCGCCATGATCCCGCCCTCGCCGTGGTTGTTCGCACGCAGGATGAGCGTCACGTACTTGAGCGAGACGACCACCGTCAGCGACCAGAAGATCAGCGAGACAATGCCGATCACATTCGCGGCTTCCAGCTTCAAGCCGTTGGCGGGATCGAAGACGGTTTGCAGCGTGTACAACGGACTGGTGCCGATATCGCCATAAACCACGCCAAGGGCAGCCAGCGCGAGACCCACTACGGCCGGCCGATGTGGCTGGGGCTCACCGACGTTCTCAGCGCCGGTTGCAGCGAGTGCATGTCGTCCCATGTCTCCTCCAGATGGCCGCTTCCGGGAGCCTTTGACCCTCGGGTACGGATCGTCCATCGTTTGTTCTGGTTCGATCCGAAGCTGGCTTAATTGTCAGGCGAGAAACAGTTTGTTATCTCTGGTTGTTCCAAGTATAGGAAAGCGTAAGCGGATAGGCGAACCGATCTCGTGGTCGATGGCATCGAGTGAGTGAACGGGGGAAAGTGCTAAGGGTTAACTCAAACATCATTAGCTTGTCTCTTGCTTCGAGTCGTATTTGTGACCGGAAAGCGCCTTGGCTGACACTAGGACTTCGAAATACTTACATGTGCGCTTACGGATCTTGCGTCTTGCCTCCGATGACAACAACGCTATTGACGCAACAGGTAGGCTTATCGAGAATCCAGCCTGCACCCAGAGAAACAAAAATGGCCGGGACCAAGATGCGCGCAAGTTTCTACTCAGCGGTAAGTGGCCTGATGAGCAGTCTGATAAGCGGCCTGTTCGTGCTCAGCCTTGCCGGCGGTTTGCCCTCTGCCATGGCTCAGGAAGGCGGCGCAGCACCGGCCGACACATCGGCCGCCCCCGCAGATACGCAAGCGCCGCCGAGCGCTGCCGCTTCGTCGCCTGCCGGGACGCTATCGCACCCGGACATGGCGAAGCCCTCCGCTCAAGTCAACGACCGCGCCGCATCGGATGCAAACATCAACCCCGCTCACCGCAACCGCCCAAGCGCTGCGCGAGCAGCTGCCACCACCGACACCGCCAGCGAATCGAAAGCGGACACCGTGATACCGGTCCCGCCGGAAACCACGTCGGTCACGCAGCATTCAGTCAGGCTTGACGGCCGCAAGATCGACTACACGGCAACGGCCGGCAATCTGCTTCTGCGCAACAACGCGGGGCAGGCGGAAGCCAGCGTCTTTTATGTCGCCTACATCGCGGATACGAAAAGCACGGCCGCGCGTCCCATCACGTTTCTCTTTAACGGCGGCCCGGGTGCGGGCAGCGTCTTCTTGCTGATGGGATCGTTCGGACCCAAGCGCGCACATACATCGAGTCCCGCTATCACGGCACCGGCACCTTATGTGCTCGCGGACAATCCGGACAGCCTGCTCGATACCACCGACCTGGTCTTTGTCGATGCACCCGGCGCAGGCTTCTCAAGGATCGTAGGCCACGCAACCGGCAAGCGCTTTTGGGGCGTCGATGAAGATCTGGACGCGTTCCAACACTTCATCGAACGCTACCTGAGCATCAACCAGCGCTGGAATTCACCGAAGTACTTGCTCGGTGAATCGTACGGAACAGCGCGCGCCGCCATGCTTGCGTACCGTTTGAGCCAGAACAACATTGCGTTGAACGGCGTCGTGTTGATGTCATCGATCCTTAACTCGGGCGCGCATATGGAAGGGACCGATCTGGAAAGCGAGAGCTACTTGCCGACCTACGCGGCCATTGCCTGGTACCACGACAAGATTGTCCCCAAGCCGCCAAGCTTGCCGGCGTTCCTCGACGAGGCCCGCGCGTTCGCTTCCGGCCCCTACGCGCAAGCGCTGGCAGCGGGTGATTCGCTCTCTGATTCGGATCGCGACGCAATTGCCGCACGTGTGGCGCATTACACGGGGCTCGATGTGAACTACGTCAAACAGACGCGGCTGCAAATCTGGCCATCACGGTTTCGCAAGCAACTGCTGCGAAGCGAATCGCGCACGGTGGGCCGCTACGACGCGCGATTCGAAGGCATCGACCTCGACGACGCCGACGGACGCCCCGACTACGATCCCTCGGTCACCAGCGTGTCGAGCGCTTTCGTTGCCGCGTTCCACGAACATCTTGCGCAAGACCTTCACTTCGAAGCGAAGGACGCGTATCGCGTATTCAACGATGAAGCGTTGAGGCAGTGGAACTGGAAACATCGCGCGTGGTGGGGAGAGCAGTTCCAGTTGCCCTATGCGGCCGGCGACCTCGCTGAAGCAATACGGCAAAATCCCCAGCTTCGCGTGCTGTCGGTTAACGGTTACTTCGATCTGGCGACGCCTTTCTTTCAGACCGAATACGATCTGGCCCATATGGAACTGGACCCGTCGCTGCGAGCAAACGTACAGCGCACGTATTATCCGACGGGCCACATGATCTATCTCGACGATGCAGCCCTGCATTCGCTCAAGAGGGACCTCGTGCGTTTCTATGGTGCCGGCACGGCGGAAATGCCCAAGGCTGGCTCGCAATGAATCGGTAGTAAAAGCTTGTTCGTATTCCTGATGAATTTTTGACCGATCCGCTCAAAGCAACGGCAACCCCGCATCACGCTTGACCTCGCGTAACGAAAGCGTGGACTCGACGGCCGTAACGCCGGGCAATGTACGCAATACGTCACGGAGGAACGTGCCATAGTCCTCCAGGTCTCGCGCGACAACCTGCAGCAGATAATCAGCGCTGCCAGAAATGTTGTGGCACGAAACAATCCGCGGTATGGCTTGTATTTCGCGTTCGAAGCGGTCGGCGAGTTGCCGGTCATGCACGCCAAAGCGCACCAGCGTAAATGCAAGCAGACCCAGCTTTAATGCGGATCTGGACAAGATCGCCCGATATCCCTCGATATACCCTTCCGCTTCCAGCCGTTTAAGGCGTCGAGCGCACGGCGTTTCGCTAAGGCCGACCGCTTCGGCGAGGCTCGCGTTAGTCGCGCGGCCATCGGCCTGGATCGCTATCAGGATTGAGGTGTCTATTTTGTCGAGCTGCGTATGCTCCATTCTTATCCTCCATGGAGGATAAGAATGTTAGTGCATTCCGCTAAGTCTTGGCGTTCTGCGACTAGAAATACCTAACGCGTTGATATTATCTAATTAATAACGACGCACACCGTCCTAAGCAGGACGGTTGGCCAAGCCCGGCGGCAACTCGCCGATTTGCCGGAACAAGCCCAGCCAATCCTCAAGGTGCCACGTCTTGGCAATGCGGTCATCGCGGAGTTCATGGAACGTATGAATCGCGAAATCAACCACCTTGGACGTAGCCGGAATACCCATGAGCGGTCCCGACTGCGTGCCCGTGACCTTGGCACGCACGCCGACCATGGCGTCGTGGATCAGGACATCGAGCAGGATGATTTTCATATCGGGCAGCGCACGCACGAAATCTGCGAGCATGGGTGCAATCTGCTCCACGCCGATCGATGGCGCCGATGTGCCCGGGACATATTGCCAGTCGGACGTCACGGCGGTGCGCAGGAGCTCTATATCCGCATTCTCGATGGCGCGATAAAAGCGCTCGATGACTTCTCTTGTAGCGGCATGTCCAACTTCATTCGATGCAGTCATGTTCCGTTCTCTCCGGCGCTGCGAGACGCGCATAGGCAAGCAGTCGGCCCTGCATCCCATGCCGCATTCCATCTGCACAGGAGAGGGTTTTAGCAATGATAAAGCCACCCGGCTCCCTATGCGCGACCACACTCCCTCACACCGGAAAGTCGGTCGACCGCGACAGCGCTTCCCACGTCTGAAGTTCCTGTTCGACAAACGCATGCTTCTCGCGAATCCGCGTCAAGGCGTCCGTACCCAACTGAAGCCGCAGCGGCGGATTCTCGGCTGACACCAATGTCAGCAGCGCTTGTGCAAGCCGCTTAGGGTCGCCTGGTTGTTGATGGTTATACGCTTTCGCCGACACGCGAACCTTGCCGGCGGTTTTCGCATAGTCCGCGATCACATTCTTCGCTTCCATCGCAGACGATGAATCGAGAAAGTCCGTTCGGAAATAACCTGGCTCGACGACCGTGACATGAATACCGAGCGGCGTAAGTTCCGCGTGAAGCGCTTCCGACAGCCCTTCCACTGAAAACTTGGTCGCTCCGTACACACCGAAACCCGCACCGACCCAATAACCGCCAAGTGACGACATGTTGATCACATGCCCCGAACGCTGGCTGCGCATGTGCGGCAGCACGGCGCGCGTGACGTTGAGCAGACCCATCACGTTGGTATCGAAAATATTGCGGACCTCTTCGGCGCTGCTCTCTTCAACCGCGCCCGCCAAGCCGTAACCGGCGTTGTTGACAAGCACGTCGATGCGACCGAAATGCGCCATCGCCAGCTTGACGGCTTGAAGCGCCGCCGACTCGCTGGTGACATCGAGGTCGACTGCCAGCAGGCCGGGCTGCGAGCCGAGTGCATCGATTATCGCGCTCGATTTGCGCGCGGTGGCAACCACGGCGTCACCTTGAGCGAGCGCTGCCGCAGTGATCTCGCCGCCCATTCCGCGCGATGCACCGGTGATCATCCATACGCGCCTGAAGCCTGTTTGCTGGGTCATGTCGAACCTCTCTGGTCGGAACGGCCACCGGAAATCCGGTTGCCATGACGCAAATCCTACGCATTCGATTCAGCTTGAAAAAGCGTATCGAGGTACATTCCCTATGAACCGGAAGTTCATAATGGAGCCGCGCATGGACAAGGATCTTCTCGCCGGCGTGGCCATGTTCCTGGCGGTGGCCGAGCATAAGAGCTTTACGACCGCGGCCGCTCGTTTGCAGGTTTCGCCCACGGCGGTCAGTAAATCGATCCGGCTGCTGGAACGGCGTCATGGCGTGTCGCTGTTTCAGCGCACCACCCGGAGAGTCGCGTTGACCGAGGCAGGGGTATCGCTGTTCGAGCGCCTGCGTCCGGCCGTTGAAGACATCGACAGTGCGTTTGAAGCGCTCAACAGCTTTCGCCACAACGCGTCCGGCACGCTACGCATCACGATGACCCGTTCTGCCTGCGCAGTGCTGATCGAACCGATGATCGAACAGTTTCGCGTGGCTCATCCCGACGTGCATCTGGACCTGACACTCGATGAGGGCGCCGTGGACTTAGTGGAAAGTGGTTTCGATGCCGGCGTTCGCTTGGGCGAAGCGCTTGCGAAAGACATGGTGGCTTTGCGGCTTACGCCGGATGCCGTGTGGTCGGTCGTCGGCAGCCCCGCGTATTTCGCTAAGGCGGGACGTCCTCAAACACCGCAGGACCTGATGAATCACGAAGGCATTCAGTATCGCTTCGTCAAATCGGGCGTCATTCACCGATGGGACTTTCAAGTCGAGGGCCGCAAGGTCATGATCGATATGGGCAGCCGTTTGACGGTCAACGATCGCGGCGCTTTGCTTAACTTTGCCCGCATGGGTCTTGGGCTCGCATACGTCGCGGATTTCGAAGCGAAGCGCGAGCTGGCCGCGGGCGACCTCGAACAAGTGTTGCTGCCCTTCACTCCGCCTAGCGACGGCCTCTATTTGTATTTCCCGGTCCGCACGCAATCGCAAGCAAAGCTTAGGGCATTTATCGATGCGCTAAAGCCGGCGCGCTCAGCTAAAGCAAAGGCTAAGGGCTAAAGGTTAGGCATCGTCAAGTTTATTTAGCCACCTGATACCCATCCGTCAGCGTATTCAAGAACGCGACCACGTCCTTGATTTCAGACTCGTCCAAAGCCGGCTTTTCACCGGGCTTACGATCAAATGGCGGTTCGGTATTCACATTAGCCCAATAGCGTTTCGGCAAGTCGTCGAACTTCTGGACCTTGCCATGAACGGTGGGATAAAACTTCTCGGGGTTCGTATCGCGTTGAACATAGAAGCGCACGGCTTCGTCCAGCGAGTGATAGATACCATTATGGAAAAACACCTTACGTGTAGCCACATTGCGTAATGACGGCGTCCTGAAGATGCCGCAATACTCCGACTCGCCCTTCAGGTCTTGACGCTCAGGACCGCACGCGCCAAGGTCGAAATACTTCGGGTTCTTGTTAATAGGCAGCGCCCGATTGCGCGGCACGCCCAACGCGATCAATCCAAAGTCGCTGAACTGCGGCGGCGAGCCATCCTTTGCGCGCTGGCTGATATGACATGCCGCGCAATTGCCCTTCTTCTCATCGTTGAATAGTTCCAGCCCGCGCATTTCCGCTTCGTTCAGCTTAGCCTTGCCTGCAAGAAATGCATCGAACTTGCTGGTGTACGGATAGAACTTTTGCGGCGTCTGCTCGAACGCTTCAAGCGAACGGAGGATGGCGTCGAAGGCTTTTTCGTCGTTATCGAAAATCGCGGGGCCGAACGCATCGCGCAACTCTCCCGCATACGGCGCGGCCTTCACCGCCGCGACCACTTGAGCCGGTGTACTGCCCATTTCAAACGACGACGTCAGGGGAATTCGCGCCTGATCCGCACCATGATCGACGCGGCCGTCCCAGGTCAAACCACCGGTCGGACCCGCGTCGACACTTTCGTCGCCTTCATCGTCTGAATCGTGGAAATGCTGCGTGAATTGCGGCACCGATTGCAAATAGCGCAATGACGGCACCGCGCGAAATCCCGGCCGCCGCAAGTCGCTGCCACCCAGCTGCACCGACAACGCGTTAGGCGGCCCGAACGCATGATTCGGACTATGGCACGACGCGCAAGCCAGTTTGCCGGACCCGGATAACGACGGGTCAAGGAACATCTTTTCTCCCACCGACGTCATCTGCTTAACCTGCGCGAAAACCTGCGCGCGAGTCTTCGCTTCGCCTGCGTTGTAAGACCCGGCTTGCGGCGCCGTTGAAGCAGCATGGGAATCGCAACCGGTCAGCACGATGGATGAAACACAAAGTGCGGCAAGCAGCAGCAACAGGGAGACGATGGATGGCATGTGCGTAAGGCATTGGACGGAAGCCGAAGCCTATGACGTTTGTGTGTCACATCAATGACATGACAAAATCCCTTCGTTTATCTGATGCAACCTGACATATTCTTACTTAATGAAAGAGATATTAAATGTTCCTGTCAAATACCGTTGGGACACTGCGGCACCGGCAAGAATCGCTAACGGCCTTAGCAAAGCTTAGGTGGTACTTAGCGATTCGTTAGCCGGTTCCCCAACGACAGAGACCTATCGATGAATAAGAAACTCGTCCTCGCCGTGCCACTCACGGCGTCGATCGCACTCGGCTTATACGCGTGCGGCGGCAATGACGACAACCACGCCGACCTCAACTCGGTTAAGAACATTGTCGTGATCTATGCGGAAAACCGCAGCTTCGACAACCTCTACGGCAACTTCCCGGGCGCCAACGGCTTGCAGAACGTAACAGCCGCGAGCGCGCAGCAACTTGACCGCGACGGCAGCGTGCTGGCCACGCTGCCGCCTATCTGGGGCGGTCTGACTGGCACAGGCGTGACGCCTGTGGTCACCCAGGCAATGACGGCAAACTTGCCAAACTCGCCTTTCGCTATCGACGACCCGGCAGGTTTCAACACGCCTTTGTCCTTGACGACGCGCGACCTGTATCACCGTTTCTATGAAAACCAGATGCAGATCGATGGCGGCAAGAACGACAAGTTCGCCGCGTGGGCTGACTCTGGCGGCTTCGTCATGGGTCACTACAACACCAACGCCGACAAACTGCCGCTGTACAAGATCGCCCAGCAATTCACGCTCGCCGACAACTTCTTCATGGGTGCGTTCGGCGGCTCGTTCCTGAACCACCAGTGGCTTGTTTGCGCGTGCACGCCGATCTATCCGAACGCGGACAAGAGCGTGGCATCGGGATCGATTTCATCGGTGAATGCTGACGGGGTATCGTTGAAACTGACCGCAGCATCGCCCACTTCCGCCATTACGGGCATTCCAAAGTTCGTCAACTCAGGCAACCTGACGCCGGATTTCTTTGCCATCAATACAATGCAACCCCCGTATCAGCCGAGCGGCAACACGCCGCCGACAGGTGGCGATCCGGCACTCGCCGATCCGGCTGTCGCGACCACGCTGCCGCCGCAAACGCAGACGCATATAGGCGACTTGTTGAATACCGCGAATGTTTCGTGGGCCTGGTACGGCGGCTCGTGGGGCGCGGCGTTAGCGGATCGCACGAAGATCAGCGGCTCGACAAATTCAGTGCCGAACTTCCAGACGCATCACCAGCCGTTCAACTATTTCGCCGACCTGGCGCCGGGCACGACGAACCGCACGGAGCACTTGCTGGATGGCGGCACGGACGGCGCGGGGTTCATCGCGGCAATCGATGCAGGCACCTTGCCGTCTGTTTCGTTCTATAAACCGCAGGGCAACTTGAACGAGCACGCGGGTTATACGGACGTGGCTTCGGGCGATGCGCACATCGCTAATGTGATTGCGCATTTGCAGGCTAGCCCGCAGTGGAAGAACATGGTCGTGGTCGTGACGTACGACGAAAACGGCGGGTTCTGGGATCATGTTTCGCCGCCGAAGGGCGACCGCTGGGGTCCGGGTACGCGCATTCCGGCGCTCGTGATTTCGCCGTACGCCAAGAAGGGTTTCGTCGATCACACGCAATACGATACGACGTCGATCCTGCGTTTGATCACCACGCGATACTCATTGCCGAAGCTGCCGGGTCTGACGGCACGCGACGCAGCAATGGTCGCTGCAGGCGGCAAGCCGATGGGCGATTTGACGGCGGCGCTGCAGTTCTGAAATTGAGCGCTTGCTAGCTGTGATGTATTAAAGCGCGATGGGGTTAATAACCCCATCGCGCTTTTTTCGTTCGTAGCCAGCACAGCCCTTTACATATTGATCTGGCCGCCCAATTCGACCACGCGATTGGGCGGCAAGCTGTAGTACTCCGCCGCTTGCGCCGCATTGCGGCCGAGGAATGCGAACAGCTTCTCGCGCCAAAGCGCCATCGCCTTGCTTTCACCCGTTGCACGAATCGTGTCGCGGGCGAGGAAGAACGAGGTATCGGCGGCGTCGTAGGTCCAGCCCGGAATCTGCTTCTGGATCAACGTCAGAAGCACCGGCACGTCCGGAATCTCCATGAAACCGTGACGTACCCTGACCGCATAGCAACCGTCGCCAAGGTCCTCCACTACGGCCTTATCGGCGTCCCGAACGTGGGGAACGTTGTCCGTCGTGCCCGCAAGAAAGATGTTGGTCTTGTGCAGCACGCGGTTGTGCTTGAGGTTGTGCATGAACGCCGTCGGGGTCATGCCGGCCACGCCGCCCGGGAATACGGCAGTCCCATCCACGCGCGATGGCGGATGACTGCCCCGGCATAGCGAATGAATGATTTCCTTGAGCGGCAGGTTATCTGATTTCATCCGGTCGATAAGCGTTTCGCGCCCCTTGTGCCACGTCGTCATGACCGTGAACAACGTAGCGCCCGCGAGCAGCGGAAACCAGCCGCCGTCGAGCACCTTGCTGACGTTACTCGATACGAACACTGCATCGACAACCGCAAAAGGCCCTATGACAAGTGCCGTCGCCAGTGGTTTCCAGTGCCAGAGACAATGCGTGATGAAATACATCAGCAGGGTCGTGAGCAGCATGGTGGAAGCCACAGCGATACCGTAGGCGGACGCGAGGTTATCGGATGATTTGAAGAACACCACCAGGAACACGACCGCCGCGAACAACGAGAGATTGATAAACGGTACGTACACCTGCCCAATCTCATGCGTCGACGTATGGACGATCGGAATGCGTGGCAGGAATCCAAGCTGCACGGCTTGCTTCGTCATGGAAAACGCACCCGAGATCACCGCTTGCGACGCGATAATGGTCGCGGCCGTCGCCAGGATGACGAGCGGCACCAGTCCCCAGGAGGGAGCCGACTCGAAGAACGGTTGCTTGAGGGTTTCGGGATGCATCATCACAAGCGCGCCCTGACCGAAATAGTTCATGACGAGGCTCGGCCAGACGAGGAACATCCACGCGAGGCGAATCGGCTTCTTACCGAAGTGTCCCATGTCCGCATATAAAGCTTCGCCGCCAGTGAGCGCCAGGAAAACCGAGCCCAGCACGATGAACGCAGTGCCCGGGCTATGCGTCAGGAACGATATCGCGAAGGTTGGCGAAGCCGCTTCAAGAATGACCGGATGCTGGACGATATGCGACAAGCCCAGCGCGGCCAAGGTAACGAACCACACCACCATGATCGGCCCGAAGACTTTCCCTACCGCGCTGGTGCCATGCTTTTGGATCGCGAACAAACCCGTCAGGATAACCAATGAAATTGGCACGATCCAGGCAGTGAGTTGAGCATCGATAAGCGTCACGCCCTCCACCGCCGATATGACGGAAATAGCTGGTGTAATCATGGAGTCGCCATAGAACATGGCCGCACCAAATACGCCCAGCGTTAGCAAGACATTACGCAGGCGCTCGGGAGCCACACCCGACGCCAGCGCGGTCAGCGCAAGAATGCCGCCTTCGCCGTCATTGCCGGCACGCATGACAAAGCTGACGTACTTCAGCGTGACAACGATCAGGATGGACCACAGAATCAGCGAGACGATGCCGAACACGTTGGCCTGACTGACTCCGCCCGCGGCCTTGAGGCATTCCCTCAGCGTGTAAAGCGGACTTGTCCCGATATCTCCAAATACGACACCGACAGCACCAAGCATGAGAACGGGCGCAGCTTGTACAACTTTGGTCGAAGAATTTGCGACGGATGCTGACATATGCCTTTCGCTCGATTTGTTAATCACCACCGCTAACCGGGATGGCCCACAGGCTAACCGGTTTCATCGGCATGGTCTTCAGCATTTACACCAAGCGCGTTTAAACATTCCCAGAACATCTCATAACATTCCATACAATAACCGCGAAAAATGACGAAGACTCATGTAAAGAAAATGCAAAGCGCGCACATGTACTAGCAAGAGGAGGAGCGGCACGCGCCATGCCTGCTGCTTGCGCTGACTTGTTGGCGCGCATGGCGTCGGGTACGCTTGCCACTTACTAAAGGCGCTGCGTACCCACTATGAAAAAATTAGTCAGGCTGGAATTGCAGCAGATCCATCCAACGCAGATAACCGCCGGCATGCTGGAAGTCGATGAGAAACGCAAACACTTCGCCTCCTTGCCTGCCGAAGAATTAAAGCGCGCACTCAAGGCCGTGCCTATTCCTGCCGTGTTGGGGCGCGATGGTACTCACTTCGCGACTGATCATCATCACCTTGCACGGGCTTTATTCGATGCCCAGATTAATTATGCTTACGTTGAGGTTATGGCCGACCTGTCGAAGCTGAAAGGCGATGCCTTCTGGCTGGAAATGGCGAACCGCCACTGGGTGCATCCCTATGACGAGCACGGCATCCTGCATGGCGTTGCCGCGATTCCCTCGAATGTCTCGGGGCTGATAGACGATCCGTACCGAAGCCTCGCAGCGTTTGTGCGCAATGCAGGGGGTTACATCAAGACGCCTGAACCGTTTGCCGAATTCCAGTGGGCGGACTTCTTCAGGACTCGCATCCGCTTGTGGAGTACATCGTTTCAATTCAGCGCCGCCGTGCAGCAGGGGGTGCATCTTGCCAAGAGTCCAGATGCGTTAGTGTTACCGGGGTTCTATAAGAGCAAGGTTGGTAGCGGAGCAAGCTCGCGCCCTTGAAGTTAAGCGTGATTTGCGCTGGGAACACGGCTGCAGATTTCCCCTTGATGAACAACTGGCGCACCAAAGAAAAACGCCGCTGGACCCTTTGCGAGTCCAACGGCGCCAACCTACTTTTCAACAAGCCTTGCGTCGAAACCTTAATGTGCCAGGAACGAACGCAGCTTCTCTGACCGGCTCGGATGCACGAGCTTGCGCATCGCCTTGCTTTCAATCTGGCGAATCCGCTCACGCGTCACATCGAACTGCTTGCCGACTTCTTCCAGCGTATGGTCGGATACGGTGTCGATACCAAAGCGCATGCGAAGCACCTTCGCTTCACGCGGCGACAATGAATCCAGTGCGTCCTTGATCGCCAGACGCATGTCGGCGTGCATGGCGGCGTCGGCAGGCGATTCGGTATTCGAATCTTCCACCATGTCGCCCAGCGTCGTGTCGCCGTCTTCGCCCAAAGGCGTTTCGAGCGAAACCGGCTGACGTGCAATCTTCAGAATGCTGCGAACCTTTTCTTCCGACAAATCGAGGCGAACCGCCAGCACCGACGGATGCGCTTCCTGTCCCGTTTGCTGCAGGATTTCGCGCGATACGCGGTTCAGCTTGTTGATCGTCTCGATCATGTGCACCGGCACGCGGATCGTCCGGCCTTGGTCGGCGAGCGAACGCGTCACAGCCTGACGGACCCACCACGTGGCGTACGTCGAAAACTTCCAGCCACGGCGGTATTCGAACTTGTCCACGGCCTTCATCAAGCCGATGTTGCCTTCCTGGATCAAATCCAGGAAATGCATGCCGCGGTTGACGTACTTCTTCGCGATCGAGATCACCAGACGCAGATTCGCTTCCGTCATTTCGCGCTTCGCCTGACGCATCTTGTGCTCGGCGGACGTCATCTGCTTGTTCAGCGCCTTCAGCTGCAACAGCGGCAACATCAGGTTCGACTCGATCTGGATCAGCTTCTGTTGCTCTGCCTGAATGGCCGGCAGGCTGCGTTCAAGTGCCTTGCCGTAGGCGCTCGATGCCGTCGCGTGACGCGTTGTCCACTCGAGATCCGTTTCGTGGCCCGGGAATACTTCCACGAACTTCTCACGCGGCATGCCCGCCAGGTCGACAGCAATCTTCAGGATCCGGCGCTCGATGGTGCGGACCTGTTCGACCTGCTCATGAACCTCGGCGCACAAGCGGTCGATGGTACGAGCGGTAAAGCGGATCGTCGCCAGTTCGCGCTGGATGTGTTCCTGCACGCTGGGCCAGTCACCGGTACGCGAATCGTCGGCGATATAAGCCTTATGGAACTCGTCGAAATGGTCGCGCACGTTCGAGAAGATAGGCAGGCAGTCGCGCAGCAAATGCTTGAGGCGCGTTGCGTTTGCACGCGTTGCCTGCTCGTCTTCGGTCTCGCCGTCTTCGTCGTCGCTTTCCGACGCGAGTTCAGCTTCGTCGAGTTCGGCGTCGGTATCGGCATCAGCCGCCACCGCGTCTTCGTCGAGCGTGGTGTCCTTGAAGCCATCGACCAGTTCGTCGATGCGCAACTCGCCCGCGACAATCTTGTCCACCGTCGTGAGCAGCGTGATCACGGTCGACGGGCACGTAAATGCCGCCTTGATCATCTCGCCAAGGCCATCTTCAATGCGCTTCGCGATTTCGATTTCGCCCGCACGGGTCAGCAATTCAGTGCTGCCCATTTCGCGCATATACATACGCACGGGATCGGTCGTCCGGCCGAATTCCGAGTCGACGGTCGCCAGCGTGACTTCCGCTTCTTCGTCCGACTGCTCGTCCGACACCGCCGTGGGGGCGGAATCGTTCAGCAGCAGCGTTTCCGAGTCAGGCGCTTCTTCATAGACGGCCACGCCCATGTCGCGGAAGGTGCTGACAATGGTTTCGATAGCCGATGTCTGAGCAAAGTTACCCGGCAGGTGATCGTTGATCTCTGCGTGGGTCAGGAAACCTTGCTGTTTGCCCAGTTGAATCAACGCCCGCATCTGGCGTTGACGTTCATCGGCTTGCTCGGGCGAGCAAACGCTTTCGTCCATGGGCCGCGACAACTTGTCGGCAGACCCACGGCGGGCTTTCGATTTTTTTGCAGGAACGCCGTTTCCGGCGGTAGATTCGGTTGGATCAAAACTTGTCATACATTTCCTCGACAGCTTTGCTCTGTAATAACAAACCAGTGCACAAGCGGTTAGACACGAGCACTACCGTGACGACCGACGGGATCATCACCTCGGGTTCAGCTATTCAGCTTATTCAGCCATTCGATGCGTTGATTCGAGCAAAACTGAATCAGTTTGGAGGCGGGCGCGCTAAGGAGCGCAGTATTCGCGCGGGTCGTACAGTTTATAGCAATTTGCTTGCTGCCAGTGCGGTAAACGCCAATATCGGGCGTATTTAGTAGCCGGATGCAGAAAAACTACAACATTTAGCTCCGGCAAGCATTCATTTGCGGACGATTTAGCCCGAATCAAGGCCGCGCGAGCCTGATGAAGTCCGCTAATCGAGCTTAAAAACGCCACGCTATTCCGGCCCCGATTAATGCGTTTGCTCATTGATTGACGATTTTCGTCCACCTTGCCTTGGTGAGGTAATTTTTTCGGATTGCAACTTGGCGAGAGACCATGCGCGCGCTTCACCGGCCTTGTCCATAACCGGAAGAACGGCAGTTGGGAAGCACGTTCGCGCCGATGGAATTCCAGCCTCGGGAAACGGTGATCCCGGTCCGGCGTGTGTCGGGCGCGATGGTTCGCGTGCAACTGACCCGGTTTATACACGACGATTAGGCTGCCTTATAATCCCGGCCGCCGGAGCGCGTCACGCCTCCCCGACTGTTACGATTATTTGAAGAAACCATGCCTACACTCCCAGCCTGCCCACTATGCGCGATGGAAAATACCTACGCGGACGCCGATCGAATCGTTTGCGCAGACTGCGGTCATGAATGGTCAACTTCGGAAACTGCTCCAGCTGACGACGACGCAAATGCCGTCGTGAAAGATGCCAATGGCAACGTGCTGGCCAACGGCGACTCCGTGGTGTTGATCAAGGACCTTAAAGTGAAGGGCTCGTCGATCACCCTGAAGGTCGGCTCGAAAGTGAAAAGCATCCGGCTGGTCGGCGGCGATCATGAAGTCGATTGCAAGATGGACGCCGGCAGTTTCATGCTGAAAGCCTGCTATTTGAAGAAGGTTTAACCTCTGGCGGGAGTACGAAAAGCCATCCGTCATGGATGACTTTTCGTAGACTTCACCAACACACTTAGCCGCCCGATATCGGATTGCCGTGGTCGTCGGTATCGAAGGTCTGCGACTGGAACGCAAAGAAAAACGCGCGCCACGTCTTGTCGGCATACGCGATCATCAGCGCCCCGTCCTGGTACACGCCGTTATCCTGCTCATACGGGGCGGCGTTCCCCTGGTTCATATGGATGTCGTGAACACCATTGCCGGGGACGAACTTGAAATACTGGTCCGGCTTGTTTTCTTCAGGACCCCATCGCGATCCAAATGCGTAAATGATCGACCCTTCCATGGCCATCGCTGCAACGACCGCGCTTTCCAGTTTGTCTTTCAGGTCATTGGTCGAACCGGGCGCGTCGGCGGGAACCAGCGTCATCGCCTTGGTATTGACCAGACCGCTGCGCACGTAGTCGATGGCGAGACCGCCGGGCGTGGATGGCAGCTTGGTGAAACCGGGCGTCAACGCGCCCAGGCCGCTCGTTAATGAATCGGGCAACGTATCCCGCTCTTCGAACAATACCGTTGACGGCGCGTGCGGCGCCGACGACTTGACGTTCGATGCAATCCGGAAAACCGTTGTTCCCGCGTGGACCAGGATTTGATAGTGGTCGTCATCGGCATTGCGAAGATGACCGGTCACGGTGCCCTTGAGCACCCCGTAGTTCACTGCCATGCATCCTCCTCGTGTTAAGACCGGCAGCAACTGCTGCCTCCAGCTTCTTGCACCTTCTTGCACCTTCTTGCACCTTACTCCTGCGCGCGCCCTCGCTCGAACATTGCACGCGCCGTTGCCGCGGCCGCCGGGCGCCCGAGGTCGGGTGCTTCAAAATGCGCGATCTGACGAGTCGCGAGATCGACCGTGACGTAATCGCTCGGCGATTTCCTGGAACTCCCATCCGATGTTGTCGCGTGATACTCAATGCGAAGTTGCGCCTGCGTTACGACAATACGCAAATAACCGTAGTGGGTGTCGTCGTAACTTTCCAGCACGACCTGGTCCGTCGAACTGCTTGCCGCCTGGATGACCTGCGGCGCGCGCATCGGGGTGTCGCCGTGTTTCGCAAGCTTCGCGAGAGCGTGGCCGCCGTTGCCGCAGACGAGATACGGAATATGCGTACCGTCGGCACTGCGCGTACGGGTGAAGCGCTGATAGTTATGCGCGTGCCCCGACAAGAAGGCATGCGGCCAGATCCCGTTCGCCGCGCACACCTTGTCGATCTGGGCCAGCAACTCGACACTCCAGCCGTGCGCCGCGACGGTATAGGGCGGATGGTGATCGGCAATGATCAGCGCGCCCTGATAGTTCTCCGACCTGACCCGCTTGAGCGCGGCATCGAGGAACTGAAGCTGGCTTTTACCTACATGCGAATCCGCGATCACGCCCGGATCTTCCAGCGTATTGCTGTACAGGACCAGCACGCGAACGAACGGTGCTTCGAACGTAAAAAAGACGCCCGGCTGGATCTGCGCGGTACGCGACAAACCGCCCGCTTCCGGCGTGACCACGATTTTTTCGGCGCAGAAATTGCGCAAGAATGCGGCCAGACTCTTGGCGTGAGCTTCCGGCGAAACCATGCCGTCGTGATTGCCCGCGCAAGCGAGGATAGGCGCAGGATAGTCCCGATAGGGTTCGTAGAACTGGTCGTAGTAGTACTTCCCCTCGCCGAAGTCGTAGACCACGTCACCGAGCAGCAACGCGAACTGCGGCACTTCGTTCGCGGCCGTCTCCACGAAGTCGGCGGTCATCTTATCCGCCACCTGGTTCTGCGAAGCCGGACCGCTCGTGTTGCCGCAATCTCCCGTTGCATGAAAAACGAGTTGGCCGCCCGCATTGATTCGATGGGCCGCGTTCACGTTGCCGCCCATCACATCGGCCAGCGTCAGCGTGGGCTCTACTCCGCCTCGTGGCGCAGGGAACGGCAACGGGAACAGCTTGTGTTCGGCATTGAGTTTGTCGATTTCTTTGTAGGCCGCGTCATCGGAGGGATGGGGCACGCGGAACACGGTCGGGTCGGCGGTCGCCTGGGGCTGCGCAAAAACCGGCTGTGCGAGGACCCGGGAGCCGAGCGGGTTTTTCTTGCTGGCCACACCCGGCGAATGAGCTTTGTCGCCGTGCTTTCCTTGCGCAGTTACGCGGCGTGAGGCCGACAACTTGCGGCTTGCTTTCTCGCGGCCACCCTTCGTGTTCGTCTTTGCTTTCGTCGGCATTCATCCTCCTTGCAGCAATCGATCGATGTGTGCGAGGCGAGATGCGCGTTGCGTTCAGTATTGCGTTCATCGCCGGGCGGTTCGACAGGCTGTCTGCGAAGAAGTGCCATCGAATAGAGGAGTGTCGAAAAACATCCGTTCAATGTTCGGTTGCCATCAAAACGTCATTAAAAAGGCGTACCGGGAGCGATCACTCGCAGCGCCTTTCGCGTTATGTACGGTCGCAGACACATGAGCATTTGTGAGCGGTATGTAATGTCACCGTCACGACTCTTTCGTCGCGTACAGTGCACCGTTCGACCACCGTCACCGCTTATCAGGTCTTGCGACATCCATGAACGCACCTTCTCTTTCCGACCACCACGTCAGCGACGCCCCCGATAGCACACGGTTAGGCCGCGCATTCGCGGCCAGGCTCGACATGACCATCAAACGCTCGGGGCTTTCGTCCGGACGCGTAGCGAAATCGCTGGGTGTTACCGAAGGGGATGTTGCGCTGTGGCGCGCGGGTATCACTCTGCCGCGAGCCGCGGACTGCCGCCGCTTGTCGGAACTCCTGCATGTGGAGATGGCGTGGCTGAACGGCGGGTCGAAGCCGGTTGGCGAAAGCGAACGCAGGTCCGATAGGGCGAATGCAATCGTTTAGCGGCGGCGCGATTTATCGACGACTCGCTGCCTTTTATCACGCGCCGGACAATTGTCCGGCGGAATCCGCCACGAAGAAGCAAGTAGCGCGCACGACCCAGATCGGGCCATGCGCCATGCGGCATTTGCGGTCGCTACGCGGTCAAACGCGCGGCCGTATCGAAGAACTCAATCCAGCGCGTCAACAAGCCGTCCTTGACGGTGCAGATGTGAACCCACTCCGACTCGAATGGCTTGCCGGTTTCGCTGAGCGTCACCCGGACAAACCCGAGAACGACAATATGCTCCTTCGCGTCGATAAACTCCCGGGGTTCGAACGCCGTGATCTCGCCGTCCGCATCCAGCTCCTTGAAGAACTGGCCAACCTCCTGCCGGGTATGGCACTGCGTTGGAAAAGGCAACGAGGCGGGACCTACGACCCGCCAATCGACCGTCGGCGCGATGCACTCGAGGACTGCCTCGATGTCCTTGCGCCCGAACGCTTGATAAGCCCGCTTCACAACTTCCATGGGCGTGTCCATGAAATCCTCCCAGCGATAAAAAAGTGGCGCGGGACGGTCGACCGGACGAATCGAGTTATCGCGAAGTCGATGCTGGCCGGCGGAGCACGTTCATCAAGGCTGCGCCGTTGCCAAGCGGGACCTCGCCTGCGCTCGACACGCCGTCCCACGTGAGACGGTCAGCTTCGCAAATGCCTTAACGCAGCGGCAGCGTTGATAACCACGCATACCGGTCCATTAAAGCGGTTCTGTTTGGATGGCCGAGAGTTTCCCCTGTGTCAGGATTCACAGGTCATAACAAAGGGGGAATCGTCATAAGAACGGGCAGGATTCGGCGTCTTCCAGCTGTGGCCGACCTTAAGTGCAATGCCTTAACCAGCGCGTTGAACGGTGTTATAGGTCGCGCCCGGATATAAATCCAGGGTGTCGAGCATGGATCGACTGCAGCAGCACCAGGACATACTTAAACAAGGATGCCTAAGTATTAATCAGCTTACTTCGAACATTCCAGATGCGAAGATTGAGCGCCCTCTCTACGAGGCGAAACTCCAGCGCGATTTGCCCATCGCTTTCGCGACGTTGAGCGCCTTGTCGGCGGCATTGAGCGCCGTCAGCACGTCGCTGCCGTGATCGGGAATCAGCGCCACGCCAATACTCGCGCCGACATTCACCGTGACATGCGCGGTCAATGGAAACGATGCGGACATTTCGCTGATCAGGCGATCCGCGAACGCCGCCGCTTCCTCATAGTTTTGCGCGCCAACCGTGACGACAAATTCGTCGCCGCCAATGCGAAACACCATGTCCTCCGGCCCTTTCAATGCGTTGAGGCGGCCACCGATCATCACCAGCAAAAGGTCCCCTGCTTCGTGGCCGTACTGGTCGTTGACGGGTTTGAAGCCGTCCAGGTCGATATAAAGAACAGCCGTTTTCGCCGCGCCGTCCGACACCGTTTTGTATCGGGTCTGCGACGCATGGATCAACCCGGCACGATTCGGCAGGCTGGTCAGCGCGTCATGGCGCGCACGGTGATCGTTTTCCCGTTCGGCTTTCATGGTCGAGACGAGCAGTCCATTCAGGCGGAACGCGGCAATGCTCATTGCGACGAGGTAGAACGGAATCTGAATCAGCGTCAGGCTCAGGATGAGCTCTTTGGACATTGCCGCTGCAATACAGCACGGGCCAAGGGACAGAAGAATCATGATCCCGACCAGCCGGGGCGCGCCGAAATTCCGGAAGCAGATGCCCCCTACCATCGCGGCAGCGGACAAGCACGAGAGCGTGGCAGCAATCCAGTCGGCGCTCAGGATGCTGATAAATGCACCGTAACCCACGCTGGCGCCCCAAAGCACACCCAGGAGCAGATAGATATCGGTGTAGGTCGGTTGCCCGCGCCTCGCTGCCCGATGCGCCGCGACGAGCAAGATCAGCCGCGCGCTGCACAGAACGACTTCTATCACCACCCATGCAATGAATGCCGCCGAGGGTTCGCGAAGCGCGATAGCCACGGAGACGGCGATGGTGTTAAGCACGCCGCCCGCAAAAATAGGCAGCGTGCCGAACAGACTTCCGATCAGCGCGACCCGGATATCGTCGGGTACATCGGACCCGGAATAACATAACCAGGTCGTGAATCTCCAGCGAGGCAAGCTAAATGGCGCTATTTTCGTATCCATGGATCGATTCATTTTATGCGCGACTGCCGTGTCATATTGCTCGTCACGGCCAGCGCTCCCCCGAGCGCTTTAGCCGAATAAGCGGCTATTCTATACGTGCCTTAAGTCACGCGAATGCGAGCGCTTCAATGGGAGGGCGATGAATTGCGGCCAATTCGCTTGATCGACGGATGGCGCTGCCCGGTGGAATAAAACAGGAAGGGAGCGCGCTTAGGGAGTTCGCTTAGCGAGCAAATTCTGGAAGGGATCAAACACTTTAATGAGCGCGGCTCTGAAGGCCGCTTCCGGCTGAGTCTGATCCGATTCAAACTCAGCCGATAACACCCGCTTGCTAACTTTCCCGCTCGCGAAGCTTACGCCGCAGGATCTTCCCTACATTGCTCTTGGGCAGTTCGTCGCAAAACTCGACGGTCTTCGGTCTCTTGTACCCAGTCAGTTGCTCCCGGCAAAACGCCAGGATGTCGCCTTCCGTGAGTTCCGGATCACGACGCACGATAAACAGCTTCACCGCCTCACCCGCATGTTCATCGCGCACGCCAATTGCCGCGACCTCCAACACGCCAGGATGCGAGGCGACCACGTCCTCGATTTCGTTCGGATAAACGTTGAAGCCGGACACAATGACCATGTCCTTCTTACGATCGACAATTTTCACGAAGCCGCGTACATCCATGATGCCGATGTCGCCGGATTTAAAATAACCATCCGCCGTCATGACGCTGGCGGTGTCATCGGGCCGGTTCCAATAGCCCGCCATCACCTGCGGACCAAAAATGCAGATCTCGCCGGGCTCGCCATGCGGAACCTCGCGGCCGTCGTCATCGCGAATTGAAACGAACGTCGACGGCAACGGCACCCCGACCGTTCCGTTAAACGCAGTGCCGTTGGACGGGTTGGTTGTCGCACATGGCGAAGTCTCCGACAGCCCGTAGCCCTCGAGGATCGGCTTGCCCTTTCGCTCATACCAGCGCGCGGCCACTGCTTGCTGGATTGCCATGCCGCCGCCATTCGCAAGCATCAGGCCGGACAGATCGAGCGTCGCAAAACCGGGGTCGTTCAACAGCGCGTTATATAGCGTGTTGACGGCGGGGAACGAGTTGATCGCGTAGCCCTGCAGCGCCTTTATCATGCCGGGAATGTCGCGCGGGTTCGGAATGAGGATACCGAGTCCGCCGGCGCGCATGGTCAGGAACGCGCACACCGTCAGTCCGAAGATGTGATACAGCGGCAACGCGGCCACAGTGACAATCGGACGGGCATCGGGGCGGTTCCGGGTCACCGGCTCGCGCCACACTTCGCTCTGAAGCACGTTGGCGATCAGGTTCCGATGCAGCAGCATCGCCCCTTTGGAAACGCCCGTTGTACCACCGGTGTATTGCAGCACCGCCAGGTCATCCGGCTTGAGGTCGGCCCGCACAAACGGGCTGCGGGCACCTTGCGCCAACGCGTCCCAGAAACCGGTACGCGGAGTACGCGCCTGCGCGTCCAACGTAAGCGAGTCTGACGCCCTCATCATCTCGCCCATCGACGTCACCACGACATGCGCCACCCGCGTATTGTGTTGAACAGCCTGGAGGACGGGATCGAATGCGTCGAGCAGGATAATTGCCTCGGCCCCGCTATCGACCAGTTGATGTTCGAGTTCGCGTGGCGTATAGAGCGGATTGACGTTCACGATCACATAACCAGCGCGCAGGATAGCCGCCATTGCCACCGGATACTGCAGCACATTCGGCATCATGATCGCGACGCGCGCACCGCGGGCGAGCGCCTTCGATTGCAGCCACGCGCCTAGATTGCGCGATTGCACATCGAGTTCCGCATACGTCAGCGTCCTGCCCATGCAGGCAAACGCCTGCCGTGACGCAAACGCCTCAAAGCTCTCGTCGAGCAGGTCCGGCAGGGAACGGTATCGGGCCGGGTCGATATCAGCAGGAACCCCGGGCGGATAAGCTTCCAACCAGATTCTTGCCGTTGTGCTTTTCATTCTTTTGCTCCTCGATGTCTAACGTGCTGCTAGCGCGGGCAAGCGTCGCGACGGCCGATCAAAACAGGCTATATACATACGCAGTTGATCACCGGTTCCGCGCTCCAGAACAACGGTCCCGTCCTGAAGCAGATCCGGCACCTGGCCCGCGATGTCGCGCAGCATCGTGTACAAAGCAGCGGTATTGAGTGAAAGCTGGAGGTGAGCGTCTGGCCAGGGCCGCTCGTGAACCTGAAGCACGCCCTTGCGCAATTCGAGCGCGAACGTGGCGTCCCGGTCTGTCAGCCGCAGCGCGAGGACCATGTGTACATCGGCAGACAGAACGGGATCAACGCCAACGCAAAGGCGCTGCAACACGTTGCCAAGCGGTTGCGCGCGCATCACGTCCATGGAGGCCAATCCGCCGCCGCCCGCGAACGGCAGTTCGTCATAGGCATGTTCCAGCTCGCGCGCCGCGCTCAGGTACCAGTTGCGCCAGTTCGTGTTCTCGGTTTGGTACCCCAACCCTCGCAACGCCTCCGCCTTGATCGTGCGGGCGTCGGTATCCGTTGTATCGAGTCGCACGAGCAAGGTGGCCAACTCGGCGGCCCAGCGCCAGTCCGCGTCCCCGAGCGCCACCCGGGCGGCCGCGCGCACGGCTTCGGCACCGTTCATCATGTCGACCGTGCGACGGGCCCGCTCTCCACGCGGCAACGGATCGAGCGAAGCGGGGTCGCCGTCGAACCAACCGAGTTGTCCGGTGTAGACCTGCCGCACAGAATGCTTGACCGTGCCGTAGTACTCGCCCAGCCACGCGTGCCCTGCCAGATGTGGGGGCAGCGACGGAATGGCGTCGGCGAGTTCGTCCTGCGTAAGGCCCAGATTCATATGGCGGATCGCCTGGTCGTGGATGAACTGGATTGCGTCGCGATACACGGACAATACCTCCGCCACCGCCGCTTCGCCCGACACCGGCCGGCCGTGCGCCGGCACCATGTGCATTGCATGGAAGCCACGCATCATGTCAATCGTTCGATACCAGCGCACCGGATCGCGATAGCGCGTGCCGCGCAGCGTATGCACGTTCGCGAGACACTCGCCCTGGATCACTTCCGCCGACAGCAGGACTCCAAGCTCAGGCAGCCACATTACGATCTCGTCATCGGCTTCCGATGGCGCATAGCGGAACTCGAACCGCACCCCTGCGAGCACGATGTCCAGCGTATCGTCGAAGACATGCGTCGGCGCGAGAAAACTGGCCGCTTCGGCAATCAACACCGGCCCGATTCCTGCATTGACCTTGCCGGTCGCGCCAGCGGGCAGCAAGGTGCCGAAGCTGTAGGCCGAGCGCGCCGCGAGAATAGGCGCGACAAGATTTGCGTTGTTGATGACTGTTTCCATCAACGAACTATGCGCGATGATCTCGACACTTCCCTCGGCCAGTTGCGCCTCATTGGCAAACGCACGCACGCCGCCCGTGTGGTCCGTGTGGTTGTGGGTGTACACCACCGCTTTCACTGGCAACTGCGCATGGCGCGGATCGATTGCGCAGAAGTCCTCATAGATACGTTTTGCCGCCGATACCGCCTCGGTTGTGTCGATCACCACGATGCCGTCGTCGCCAACCACGAAGATGATGTTCGCAATCGCATAACCGACCGCGCAGTACACGCGCTCCGCCACACGGTAGATGCGCTGCGCCATGCGCTTCGAATGTTCCGTCAAACGCGGCGGGACGGTGGGCGCGGCAATCGCGAAGGCGAGGTTCACGCCGGCATCGAACGCGACATCAAGCGGCTCGCCAATGTGTGGCGCGTCAAAAGCGGGCTGGCGCAATGTGCCGGCGCAACATGGGGTCATGGATGTCTCCTTGCGGTGATTGTTAATCAAATCGGAATCGGAATTCTTATTCCGTTTTTTGTGAAAAATCATGGAGTAGCCAAAATCAGGCAACGGCAAAATTGTGTCTTGAGCCAAGGCGCGAGGCGGCGGCTCGTCAGCGTCAACGGACCCGGGTTGTTCAGGACGATGTTGACGAGCATCCCCAGGATCAGTTGAAGCGCTGCCTGCACCTCGAACTCAATCGGCCCTGCATCCACTTTTTTCGCGCCACGTTCCTTAATGATCGCGGCAACAAGCGGCGGCACGATCAACGCAAGCACGTCGCGGTTCGCTTCCTTGACGACGTCCCACGTCGCTCTCGGCCGCGCCACGCGTAAGAGGGACGCATGGAACAGCCCGCGGTTGCGGCGAAACGACTGCACGTACATTTCGATGATCGCATTCGCGACTGCCCGTGCGTCACCCGAGCGCCATTCGGACCCGCTCGCGACCAAGTCGCGAATACGGTCGCGACCTTCGGTCATGGCGCGGTCGAGCACGACGTCGAAAAACATGTCTTTGCTATCGAAGCGCCGATAAAACGCGCCAATAGACGTACCCGAGCGTTCAACGATATCCGTGATGGACAGATCGTCCAGATTGCCACTCGCCTCGATCAACTCGCGGCCGGCCTGAAGCATCTTTTCCAGCCCGATCTGACTGCGCGCCTGCCGTGGTACGGCGAGAGACGATTCAACTGCTGCGCGGCTTCGTGGTTCGGGTCTGGACATGGGGTTTTGTAAGCGATGCTGCATAAAAACGGAATCGGGATTCCGGATCCTCGGCGAACACCCGGGCTTTGTCAACCCGGCCAAGGGAAAGCCCTATGCCTGCCGCCCGGCGACTTCACGATTTACATCATGCCTCGCGCGGCCGTATTGGTAACGTTCATGACTTCCTCGGTCAACGCCAGCGCCGCGCTGGCGGCTGGAGAATGCGTTCGCTCAGCCAGCGACACCAGTGCGAACTCAAGGCTCAGTTTCGGCGGATGCGTAAGCGGGATGCGCGCGAGACGCCGAAGCTCCAGGTCGCGCCGGACCGCCGAGGCGGTTGCGAACAAAACCGCGTCCGTTCTGGCCACTACCTCCTTGAGCACCGCGACGTCATTGCACTCGACTTGCAACGGAATTTCCTCGTGCGCGCGGTACTTGAGCAGGCGATGCAGCGCATCTTTCATGAACCCGGGCAGCGACACGGAAACGAGCGGAAACTCCCGCAACGCGGAGAGCGGCACCGGGCCGCGCGCGAGCAGTGGATGATCCGGCCGCGCAAACCAGCCGCCTTCATGACGCGGCAACCGGTGCAACGCCAGATCCGGCGCGACGGGCGGAACGCGCCGGTCAGTCACCACGAAATCGACCCGTTCCGCGCGAAGTTTTTGCACCAATTCTTCGCCTTCGCTCAGTTCGATCAATACCTTGATCTTCGGAAAACGCTGTGAAAACTCGACCAGCAGGTCCGGCAACAGCACAACAGCCGCATAGGGTCCGAGGCCAATTTTCACCTCGCCGAGTTCGTGCGCCTTAAGCAACTCGACATCACGAAACATGCACCGGGTTTCGAACAAAACCCGCCTCGCGCGCTCGACCAGGAGGCGGCCGGCAGCCGTCAGCGCGACCCCTCGCGCGGCCCGATCGAACAGCTTCATGCCCAGTTCGTCCTCAAGCGCCTGAATGCTGCGGCTCAGCGCCGGCTGGCTCAAGTGGACCCGGCCAGCCGCGCGGGCGAAACTTCCTTCCTCAGCCAGCGCAACAACGTGAGCGAGTCGACGCGAATTGATTTCATGCATTTTCTGCAACGTTCCGATAAAGATATTGCACTTGAACTATTGCGTTATACCACCTCAAATGGGCGGCAAACCAGCGGCCAGGACCCCCTTGAATCAGGCCACCATTAGAGCTGCATAGGAGACGTTATTGAAAACCCCATCATCGCGCACCGCTCCAAAACCCGCCTTGTCCGCCATCGTTTCCATTTTCTGCTATCGGTAACGCGTCGGGGTACGAAGCTCGCTGCCCCCACTGCCAGGACATTTTCAGGAGCATGAGATGTTTGAAGTAAAAGAATCCAGATTCGTGCTGGACGGCTCTGCGCCCACGGCAACAACAAGCCATCGACGCTGGGTGATCGTGGCGACGCTCTTTCTCTTCATGGCGATCAATTTCGCCGACAAAGCCGTGTTGGGTCTCGTCGCGCTGCCGCTCATGCACGACATGCAGTTGACGCATACGCAATTTGGAATCATCGGAAGTGCGTTTTTCCTGCTATTCGCGTTATCGGGGATCAGCGTCGGGCTGGTTGCCGACCGGCTCAACGTGAAGTGGCTGATGGCGGGCCTGGCGCTCGTGTGGGCCGTCGCGCAGTTGCCGCTAGCGTGGCCCACCAGCTTCGCCGTGCTACTGGCGTGCCGGATCCTGCTCGGCGCGGGAGAAGGGCCGGCGTCACCGCTCGCGCTGCACGTTGTGTACACCTGGTTCGAGGATCATGAACGCGCGCTGCCAACCACCATCGTCCAGCAAGGCGCCACAACCGGCATCATCCTGGCCGGGCCGGTGCTTACTTTCATCGCTCAGCGCTGGTACTGGCACGCAGCGTTTCTATCGCTGGGCGTGGTCGGCGTCATGTGGACACTCCTCTGGCTGGGTGTGGGAAAGAGCGGCGATAAGTGCGGCGATACGTGGGGCGTTAAGCATCGCCGCCAGCCGCTCAACAATGCGCTGCGCGCTGGCTGGGCTCCAGTCCGCCCCAGTGTGAGTTATTGGCGGCTCCTCACTGACCGGACCGTGATCGGCGTGCTGTTGCAGGGACTTGTCGGCTATTCGGTGATAGCGATAGGCGTGACCTGGGTACCCAGCTATTTTAGGGTAGCGCTCGGGTTCAGCGCCACGGAGGCCGGCTGGCTTTTCGCTCTGCAAGTGGCGGCGCAAATTCCCATCGGGCTCGCGCTGGCCATGGTGTCCCATCGAATGCTCGCACGCGGGGTGCCGTCGCGGCTCGCGCGTGGCGCACTGATTAGCAGCGCATGCGTCGCGAGTGGAATGGCTTACTGCATGCTTTACCTGGATGCTCCGCCGTTCGTGAAAGTCGCAGTGATGGCACTGGCAAGCGCGCTGGCCCTCCAGGCCTTCACGTTCGGCCCTCTGCTGGTGGCCGAGGTCACGCCTGACTCACGGCGCGGCGCGATGCTGGCAATCACGAATTCTATTGCGACGTTGGCGGGTTTGATTGCGCCTGCGGCGATGGGCAAGGTGCTGGGCGCAGTGGCGAACAATCGAGGGTACGAGTTGGGCTTTAGCGCCACGGGCGTGCTATTGATCCTGGTGGGTGCAGCAGGATTCTTGTTGCTCGATCCGCAACGCTCGCATCGGCGGCTGCAACAACCTTCCGTTTGAGAGCGGTTCAATTCCGGGGACCCGGCTTCCGAAATGCAAGGACTAAAAAAAACTGCGGCGCCCGGTTAAATTCGGGAGCCGCAGTTTTTTATCGAGCGGGCAGTGAAGTTAGAACTGGTGACGCAAGCCGGCCATAACGCCCAATTGTGTGCCCTTCTGAGCCAGCCCGATACCATTGACACCCTGCAATTGCGCGCCGATCAGGTCTCCCCGATATTGCGAGTAATCTGTTTCCAGATAAACGTCCGTACGCTTGGACAAGTTGTAGTCACCCACTAGCTGATACTGCCACGCTGACCCGTTCTTCGACTGAGTCTTGCCATCCTGAAGCGTGCGCCACACGTTCGCTGCAAAGTGCCACGCGTTGCCCACCTGCTGCGTGACGCCGCCCATGATCATGCGGCGTTTTGAAAAGTCGGTGTACTTGAGCGCCGTCAGCGCTGCCGCCGTAAAGGGTCCGTTAGCAAAGTTGGAGAACCCGGCGTCGTTCTGATCAACGATATACCCCAGCGCAAATCGCGTCTTGTCCCATGTGTACGATCCCCCAAAGGTCCACGACTTTGAATCGGCGCCATTCACTGAATCCTTTGATTCCTTATACGCGCCACCCAGCGAGACCGGACCGCCCGCCGGCGCGTAGGCGGCGGCCAAACCCATCTCGCTGCCATACGAGGTGTGACCGGCGACACCGCCGAACGCATAGCCTGCCGAGACCATGAGATCGTGAGCATGAAACTGATACTGAACCTGATTGCTGGTCCAGATCCCGCCGGTCATTGTCACCTCGGGCTGGAAGCTGAAGTCGTACGGAATCCAGGGATTGCTGCCGTACCCGCCAATGGTGATCCCTTCAATCATCACGTTGTACTGACGACCGATAATGACCTGGCCATAGGTACTCGAGCGTATTCCGACCTGTGCTTCGTTGAAATAGGGCAACGTGGGATCACTTTGGCCGTTATTGATGTCGAACCGATTTTCGAGCTTGAAGAAGGTCGACCAACCGCCGCCCAGATCCTCGACGCCCTTCAGGCCCCAACGGCTTTGTGTCATGCCGCCATTGCCCAGCGCTACGCTTGAATCACCGGCTTTGTTAGCGTTCGTCATGTAGCGGACGCTTTCATCGACGACGCCATACAACGTGACGCTCGATTGCGCATGCGCTTGCTGACAAGCCAACGCGACCGGCAGCAAGGCATAACGCCATTTGCTCAACTTCCTCATACTGTCTCCCCGTTTTTGAATTCCGCTTTATGCGGATTGGTCGCTGGCACCGAGATCATCAGCCCTCTGCATCTGTACGTAAGGGCTTGTCAATTCTCGCTGCTGAGTGACAAGACGATGCTTGCGTCTTCAGTTTGACGGTAAGCCTGCGATAATTCCAGTGCATTGTTGTTATGGTCTAGTTGCATTGACTGCATGACAGGCACGGCTTGCGCGCAAGGCCGGTAGGGGCTTTGGCCGGGATGGACATGCGAAGTGACGGCGCGCGATGTGACTTAACCTGCGATGGACGATCTCCGAGGCAGCGACCGTTGTATAGCCGCTGCAGTCCTGTCGTCGATGCGCGAATTTAATAATCTTTATACTTGGCAAATGGGTGCGAATCGGGTGCGAATCGTCCGGCTCGGGGACCTGAAGCGCCGGAAGTGCCTGAGTTGACGCGCCGACTTTGCTGACGCGGTCGCGGTCGCGGTCGCGGTCGCGGTCGCGGCGTAAAGTCTGAGCGCACACTAGAGGGTTATTGACTTGACCCGCGTTCGCCATTCTACTTACGCCCCTGCGGGGCAATGTCTGCCGAAAGCGTTACATGAGGAGAGCAATGCGCGGCCCAACCAAGAAGCAACTGACTTTGATCGAGCTAGTCGACCAGGGCTTGAGCGTCGAGGAAATTGCGACGCGCACCGGGAAACTGGTGGCATCGGTTCATAAGCAACTGAACCGGGTTCGACGCAAAGTGCGCGAAGGGCATTTCGCACCCTCCCCGCTGCCCATCGAGCGGGCTGCGGCCACGCCGCGCGTCTACCTCGCGGGCTTCGACGTCTTCCGCAGTGACGCACTCAGTCACGGCCAGCACCTGAAAACGCTCTGCCAGGCGCACGGAATGATCGGTCTCTACCCGCTGGACGGACAGGTTCCCGACGAGCTTGAGCCCCGCGCAAAAGCGCAGTGGATTTGCCGCGCCAACATGGATGCCATTCGTTCAGCCGATGTCGTCCTCGCCAACCTGAACGACTTTCGCGGAGTCGGCGAGCCGGACAGCGGCACGGCGTTCGAAGTCGGTTTTGCCGCCGCGCTCGGCAAACCGATATGGGCGTACACCGGCGACGACCGCTCGCTGCTCGAGCGTGTATCGGTGAGGACGGACGAATCCGCTGCGTATTGCGCGAACGGCTTCGTGGTCGAGGATTTCGGCTTGAACATGAATCTCATGCTTGCGTGCACCGCACGCGTTGTCGTGGGCGGCCCGCAAGCGTGCTTGGACGCGATGTTCGCAAGCGGGCAGTTCTGATCGCTGCTGATTTGCTGTCAGCCTTTGGATGCGCCAGCGGTATCGGACAGCACGTAAGCGTAAGACTCGTGCTGAAGCTTGCTCCTTAACTAAGCCCGCACGATCGTAATACCCGCGTCCTCCAGCGGCCTGGTCAATGCAAGCTCTGTTTCCCGTTCGACGATGATCGTCTGAGCCAGTGTGACGTCACCAATCACGTACTGCGACGCGGCGTTGATCTTGTCGGATGAAGCCAGCACAACCGTTTCCGCCGCGCGGGCAGCGAGCGCGCGCTTGACGAACGCCTCCTCGAAGTTTCCCGTACTCAGACCCACAGTCGGATGCACGCCCGTCACGCCCATGAAATAGATATCGGCCTGGATATGCGACATCGCTTCGACGGCAGCGGCGCCAACTGTCACGATCGAATGCTTGTAAAGCCGGCCGCCAATAACAATCACCTCGATCAACGGATGATCGACCAGCCCGACGGCCACGCTCGGACTATGCGTCACCACCGTTGCCGACAAATCGTGCGGGATCTGGCGGATGAGTTCAGCGGAGGTCGTACCGCCATCGATGATCACCACCTGCCCGGCTTCGATCATGGCCGCCGCCGCGGCGGCTATCGCGCGCTTGGCCGTCGACTCAATGCCTCTTCGCTCGGCGAACGGCGCCACGGCCGTAGATGCAGGCAGCGCGCCGCCGTGAACGCGCTGCAGTAAACCCTCGCCGGCCAACTCGCGGAGGTCGCGGCGCACCGTGTCTTCGGATACTCCGAACGTCTCGCTGAGTTGTTTGGCGAGCACTTGACCATCACGCGCCAGGGTTTTGAGAATCGCTTTCTTGCGTTGGGAAGTCAGCATGGTGTTTGCACGAAATAGCTTGATATTGCACGAATTTGCACGATACCATGGCTACTCCTTTTGCGCGACGTGGAGTTGATGACATGGTGGCTACAAAAGACAGGGTTCGCATTATCGACTCGACGATTCTGTCCAATGACTGGTACGTGCTGAAGAAGACCACATTCGACTTCCAGCGCCGGGACGGGGCGTGGCAGCGTCAAAGCCGCGAGACTTACGATCGGGGCAATGGGGCGACCATTCTGCTGTTCAATCGCGACCGGCGCACGGTCGTACTGACCAGGCAATTCAGGTTGCCTGCGTTCGTCAATGGTCACGACGGCATGATGATCGAGGCAGCCGCCGGACTGCTCGACAATGCCTCGCCGGAGGAGCGAATCCGTGCCGAAGCTGAAGAGGAAACGGGGTATCGGGTGGAGAACGTGCAGAAGGTTTTTGAGGCGTACATGAGCCCTGGTTCGGTAACCGAGAAGCTGCATTTCTTCATCGCCGAGTACGGCGCTTCGACCCGCGTGGGACAAGGCGGCGGCGTGGAGGCAGAGGGCGAGGATCTTGAAGTGATCGAACTGACGTTGGACGATGCGCTGAGTGCGGTGCGTCGCGGCGAGATCGTCGACGCAAAAACCATCATGCTCCTGCAGTTCGCCGCTTTAAATGCTGTCATTGAAAGGAGTGCGCCATGACCCCTCAACTGATACTCATCGCGGGACCGTACCGCAGTGGTACGAATGGGGACGCCACGTTGATTGCAGGCAATCTTCATCGGCTCGAAGAGGCTGCACTGCAGGTCTACGGGCTCGGGCATATGCCGATGATCGGCGAGTGGGTGGCGCTTCCGCTAGCGGCAGCGGCAGGCTCCAAAGTAGTGGGCGATGCGATCAGCGAAACGTTCTTGTACCCGGTCGCGAATCGCCTGATACGGCAATGCGATGCGGTGTATCGAATTGATGGCGCGTCCCAAGGCGCCGATGCCGATGTCCGCCTGGCAGAAGAACTCGGCTTGCCGGTGTATAGACATCCTGATGATATTCCGAAGGCATCAATCAAGACTAACGCGCCTCACATCTCGTAAGAGGGCAGTTCAAAAAGGCTGT
>NZ_CAXUPU020000034.1:0-87604 GCF_964252755.1 Caballeronia sp. LjRoot29
ATCCTGAGCTTGCTTCAGAAAAGCTGTAATTAGTAGTCGTGCCCGGAGCCGGGCGCATGCACCTAGCTAGTGCCCGGCTCCTTGCTCTTTTACCAAATCGACGGTGCAACACCGTCTCGCTCTTTCAAGGAATTGTCATGGCAAACCAGAAAATCCGCATTCGCCTGAAGGCTTTCGACTATCGTCTGATCGATCAGTCAGCAGCTGAAATCGTCGATACGGCTAAGCGGACTGGCGCAATCGTACGTGGTCCGGTACCGCTGCCGACCCGTATCCAACGTTTTGACATTTTGCGTTCGCCGCACGTCAACAAGACGTCGCGCGATCAGCTCGAAATCCGGACCCACCAACGCTTGATGGACATCGTCGATCCGACGGACAAGACCGTTGACGCGTTGATGAAGCTCGACCTGCCGGCCGGTGTCGATGTGGAAATCAAGTTGCAATAAGTTTCACCAGCGCTGCTCTCGCGAGGAGTGGCGCTAAGTCTTTGATTGCTTGCGGAAAACGAAAAGCCTTGTTATACTCCAAGGCTTTTCGCGCATTTGCGCAAAAAAGTCGGTTGATTCTGGTGAGCTACTCGCCTGAGCGCCCGGCATTTTGTAAATCAGCCCCGACCAATCGCAGTTGGGAATGGAGAAAACGATGAGCCTTGGACTCGTAGGTCGCAAGGTTGGCATGACCCGTATCTTTACGCCTGAAGGGGATTCGATTCCCGTCACCGTATTGGACGTGTCGGACAACCGAGTGACGCAGATCAAGTCTGTAGAAACGGATGGTTACATCGCCGTTCAAGTTGCATTCGGCACTCGCCGCGCATCGCGCGTGACGAAGCCGCTGGCAGGTCACCTTGCCAAAGCCGGCGTACAAGCTGGTGAAGTTCTCAAAGAATTCCAGATCGATTCCGCTAAGGCTGCCGAGTTGTCGAACGGTACCGTGATCGGTACGGACATCTTCGAAGTGGGCCAGAAAGTCGACGTGCAAGGCGTGTCGATCGGTAAGGGCTACGCCGGTACCATCAAGCGTCACAACTTCGCTTCGGGTCGCGCATCGCACGGTAACTCGCGTTCGCACAACGTCCCTGGTTCGATCGGTATGGCGCAGGATCCGGGTCGTGTTTTCCCGGGTAAGCGCATGACCGGTCACATGGGCGACGAAACGGTTACGGTGCAAAACCTCGTAATCGCTCGTATCGACACCGACCGTCATCTGCTGCTGGTCCGTGGCGCTGTTCCTGGTGCCAAGGGCGGTAAGGTCTTCGTGACGCCGGCTGTCAAGGCTCGCGCTGTGAAAGGAGCGAAATAATGGAACTTAAGCTCCTGAGCGCCAATGGTCAGGAAGGCACGGGTGTGAACGCATCGGACGTCGTGTTCGGTCGCGATTACAACGAAGCCCTGATCCATCAGGTCGTCACGGCCTATCAAGCCAACGCACGAAGCGGTAACCGCGCGCAGAAGGATCGTGAGCAAGTCAAGCACACGACCAAGAAGCCGTGGCGTCAAAAGGGTACGGGCCGCGCTCGTGCCGGTATGTCGTCGAGCCCGTTGTGGCGCGGCGGTGGCCGGATCTTCCCGAATTCGCCGGAAGAAAACTTTTCGCACAAGGTCAACAAGAAGATGCATCGCGCAGGTCTCTGCTCGATCTATTCGCAACTGGCCCGTGAAGGTCGCATCGTGGTCGTCGACGAGATGACCCTCGAAGCGCCGAAGACGAAGCTGTTGGCCGAAAAATTCAAGGCAATGGGTCTCGAGTCCGTCCTGGTCATTACTGACACGGTCGACGAAAACCTGTACCTCGCGTCGCGCAATCTGGCCCACGTGGCCGTTGTCGAGCCGCGTTACGCCGACCCGCTCTCGTTGATCTACTTCAAGAAGATCGTGATTACGAAGGCTGCGGTCGCCCAGATCGAGGAGTTGCTGTCATGAGCGAGATTCGCAAGAACGATCATCGTTTGATGCAGGTCCTGCTCGCGCCGGTGATCTCCGAAAAGGCGACGCTGGTGGCCGACAAGAACGAGCAAGTTGTGTTCGAAGTCGCGCCCGATGCCACGAAGCAGGAAGTCAAGGCTGCTGTCGAGCTGCTGTTCAAGGTAGAAGTCAATTCCGTCAACGTGTTGGTCACGAAGGGTAAAGCCAAGCGCTTTGGCCGCTTCATGGGTAAGCGCAAGGACGTGAAGAAGGCGTATGTCTGCCTGAAGCCCGGCCAGGAAATCAACTTTGAAGCGGAGGCCAAGTAATCATGGCAATCGTAAAAGTTAAGCCGACTTCGCCGGGTCGCCGCGCGATGGTCAAGGTGGTCAACAAGGATCTGTACAAGGGCAAGCCGCATGCAGCGCTGCTCGACGCACAGTCCGTGACCGCCGGCCGGAATAACTCCGGTCGCATCACGACACGTCACAAAGGTGGCGGTCATAAGCAACACTACCGTATGGTCGATTTCCGTCGCATCAAGGACGGCATTCCGGCGAAGATCGAACGTCTTGAGTACGATCCGAACCGTAGCGCGAACATCGCGCTGGTTCTGTACGCAGACGGCGAGCGCACGTACATCATCGCTCCGAAGGGCGCGACGGTGGGTCAATCGTTGATGTCTGGTTCGGAAGCGCCGATCCGCTCGGGTAACACCCTGCCGATCCGCAACATTCCGGTCGGTACGACGATTCACTGTGTCGAGATGTTGCCGGGCAAGGGCGCGCAAATGGCGCGCTCGGCTGGTACGTCCGCGATGCTGCTGGCTCGTGAAGGCACGTACGCTCAGGTTCGCCTGCGTTCGGGTGAAATTCGCCGTGTGCACGTTGAGTGCCGCGCGACGATTGGTGAAGTTGGCAACGAAGAGCATAGCCTCCGTCAAATCGGTAAGGCCGGTGCTAACCGCTGGCGCGGTATCCGCCCGACGGTGCGTGGCGTTGCAATGAACCCGGTCGATCACCCGCACGGTGGTGGTGAAGGTAAGACGGCAGCAGGTCGCGATCCGGTCAGCCCGTGGGGAACCCCGGCCAAGGGATATCGCACCCGCAGCAACAAGCGCACGACGACGATGATCGTTCAGCGCCGTCACAAGCGCTAAGGAGTAAGCAATGGCACGTTCTGTTAAAAAAGGTCCGTTCTGCGACGCTCATTTGCTGAAGAAGGTTGAGGCTGCCGCAGCTGCGCGTGACAAGAAGCCGATCAAGACCTGGTCGCGTCGTTCGACGATTCTCCCGGACTTCATCGGTCTGACGATCGCCGTCCATAACGGCCGTCAACACGTCCCGGTTTATGTTTCGGAAAACATGGTCGGCCACAAACTTGGCGAGTTCGCATTGACCCGTACGTTCAAGGGTCATGCAGCCGACAAGAAGGCCAAGAAATAAGGGGCTATCAAGATGGAAGTAAAAGCTATTCATCGCGGTGCCCGCATCTCGGCGCAGAAGACGCGCCTTGTGGCTGACCAGATCCGTGGTTTGCCGGTCGACAAGGCGCTGAACGTTCTTACGTTCTCGCCGAAGAAGGCGGCGGGTATTGTCAAGAAGGTCGTGCTGTCGGCGATCGCGAATGCGGAACACAACGAAGGCGCCGACATCGACGAGCTCAAAGTAACGAGCATCATGGTCGACAAGGCAGCTTCCCTGAAGCGATTCACCGCGCGCGCAAAAGGCCGTGGTAACCGCATTGAGAAGCAATCCTGTCACATCACCGTGACAGTCGGGAATTAAGGAGCCATACGATGGGACAAAAAATTCATCCGACAGGCTTCCGTCTGGCTGTCAGCCGAAATTGGGCGTCGCGTTGGTACGCGAACAACACCAATTTCGCATCGATGCTGCAGGAAGACATCGGCGTTCGTGAATACCTGAAGAAGAAGCTGAAAAACGCTTCGGTGGGTCGGGTTGTCATCGAGCGTCCGGCGAAGAATGCACGTATCACGATTTACAGCTCGCGTCCGGGTGTAGTGATCGGCAAGAAGGGTGAGGATATCGAACTGTTGAAGACGGAACTGCAACGCCGCATGGGCGTTCCGGTCCACGTCAACATCGAAGAAATCCGTAAGCCGGAAACCGACGCGCAACTGATCGCCGACTCGATCACGCAGCAACTCGAGCGCCGGATCATGTTCCGCCGCGCGATGAAGCGTGCGATGCAAAACGCCATGCGTCTGGGTGCCCAAGGCATCAAGATCATGAGCGCGGGCCGGTTGAACGGTATCGAAATCGCTCGTACGGAGTGGTATCGCGAAGGCCGCGTTCCGCTTCACACGCTGCGTGCTGATATCGACTACGCAACCTCGGAAGCGAAGACGACCTACGGCATCATCGGCGTCAAGGTGTGGGTCTACAAGGGCGACACGCTGGGCCGCAACGATGCACCGGTGGTCGAAGAAGTAGCCGAAGACAAGCGTCCGCGCCGTAACGCACGTCCGGGTGGCGATCGCCGTCCGCGTCGTGATGGTGAGGGTGGTGGTCCGGCAAACGCAGGTGCGCGCCGTGGTGCAGGCGCTCCCCGTCGTGCTGGCGGTGCCGGCGGCGACGGGAAGACTGGAGAATAACGATGCTGCAACCGAAACGCAGAAAGTATCGCAAAGAGCAGAAGGGTCGTAACACCGGCAAGGCGACGCGCGGCAACGCAGTGTCGTTCGGTGAATATGGTCTGAAGGCTATCGGTCGCGGCCGTTTGACCGCGCGCCAAATCGAAGCGGCGCGTCGTGCAATGACGCGTCACATTAAACGTGGCGGCCGTATCTGGATCCGCATTTTCCCGGACAAGCCGATCTCGCAAAAGCCGGCTGAAGTACGGATGGGTAACGGTAAAGGTAACCCTGAGTACTACGTCGCAGAGATTCAACCGGGCAAGATGTTGTATGAAATGGACGGTGTTACTGAAGAGTTGGCACGTGAAGCGTTCCGTCTGGCTGCAGCTAAGCTGCCGCTGAAGACGTACTTCGTTTCACGCCAGCTCGGCGCCTAAGGAGCAATGATGAAGGCTTCCGAACTTCACCAGAAAGACCAGGCTGGGCTCAATCAAGAGCTGACGGACCTGCTGAAGGCGCAATTCGGCCTGCGCATGCAACTCGCGACCCAGCAATTGACCAACAATAGTCAATTGAAGAAGGTTCGTCGCGACATCGCTCGTGTGCGGACCGTCCTGACTGAGAAGGCGAACCAGAAATGAACGATAGCAGCGTAAAAACCTCGCTCAAGCGGACGCTGGTCGGCAAGGTCGTCAGCAACAAGATGGAAAAGACGGTCACCGTGCTGGTTGAGCATCGCGTAAAGCACCCGATCTACGGCAAGTACGTCGTACGGTCGAAGAAGTACCACGCTCACGACGACGCGAACACGTACAACGAAGGCGATCTCGTCGAGATCCAGGAAACACGTCCGATTTCCAAGACGAAAGCCTGGGTTGTGTCGAAGTTGCTTGAGACAGCTCGCGTAATCTAAGCGTCAAAAAGCATCAAAACGCGGTAAAAGAAGTATCGCAGTAACTTTCGCTTGCCAGACCGAAATTATGCGTTATAATTTCGGTCTTCCCTCTTTGTGGGAGCCCCATCGCGGGCGAAGTTGGTGGGGGAAGCCAGCGCAGGCGCCAAGCTTGTGCTGACAGATTCACCGGATTGCGATGGCGGGTTTCGTCTGCCCTCGCTGCCTGTTCTAACCCAAGCAGCCACCAGGCTGACGGGACCAAGACTGACCGGTTAAGCCATGGTGGCGTAACTGGATTAAGTTGGGAAAGATAAACCATGATTCAGACCGAAACTCGGCTTGAAGTTGCCGACAACACAGGTGCACGTGAAGTGATGTGCATCAAGGTGCTCGGCGGCTCGAAGCGTCGTTACGCTAGCATTGGCGACATCATCAAGGTGACCGTCAAAGAAGCAACGCCGCGCGGACGCGTGAAGAAGGGCGAAATCTACAACGCCGTGGTCGTTCGTACGGCCAAGGGCGTGCGCCGCCAGGACGGCTCGCTGATCAAGTTCGACGGTAATGCCGCCGTACTTTTGAATGCCAAGCTCGAGCCTATCGGTACGCGTATTTTCGGACCGGTTACGCGTGAATTGCGTAGTGAACGATTTATGAAGATCGTTTCGCTCGCGCCGGAAGTGCTGTAAGGAGTCGCGATGAACAAGATTCGCAAAGGTGACGAGGTTCTCGTCATCACTGGCAAAGACAAAGGCAAGCGCGGTATCGTGCTGTCCGTTGGGGAAGAGCGTGTGACGGTCGAGGGTATCAACCTCGTCAAGAAACACGTGAAGCCTAACCCGATGAAGGGTACGACGGGCGGCGTAGAAGCCAAGACGATGCCCTTGCATATTTCGAACGTCGCATTGGTCGACGCGAATGGCAAGGCGTCGCGTGTGGGCATCAAGGTCGAGAACGACAAGAAGGTACGCTTCTTGAAGTCGACCGGTGCCACGCTTAGCGTCTGACGCGGAGTAATAAATGGCACGTCTGCATGAGTTTTATAAAGAGAAAGTTGTACCCGGCCTCGTTGAGAAGTTCGGCTACAAGTCCGTAATGGAAGTGCCGCGCATCACCAAAATCACCCTGAACATGGGTCTTGGTGAAGCCGTCGCCGACAAGAAGATCATCGAAAACGCCGTTGGCGACCTGACGAAGATTGCTGGCCAAAAGCCCGTTATCACGAAGGCACGCAAGGCTATCGCTGGCTTCAAGATTCGTCAGGGCTACCCGATCGGCGCGATGGTTACGCTGCGCGGTCAGGCCATGTACGAATTTCTCGATCGTTTCGTGACGGTTGCGCTCCCCCGGGTTCGTGACTTCCGCGGTGTATCGGGTCGTGCGTTCGACGGTCGCGGCAACTACAACATCGGTGTGAAAGAGCAGATCATTTTCCCCGAGATCGATTACGACAAGATCGACGCGCTTCGTGGGCTGAACATCAGCATCACGACGACCGCGAAGACTGACGATGAAGCGAAGGCACTGCTCGCCAGCTTCAAGTTCCCGTTCAGAAACTGAGGTTACCGTGGCTAAACTGGCACTGATCGAACGTGAAAAGAAGCGTGCGCGCCTGGCTGCAAAGTACGCTCCCAAGCGTACGGCGCTGAAGGCGGTCATTGATGACGCGAGCAAGTCGGACGAAGAGCGTTATGCCGCTCGTCTCGAACTGCAACAACTGCCCCGCAATTCGAACCCCACTCGCAAGCGTAACCGCTGCGCGATCACGGGTCGTCCGCGTGGCACGTTCCGCAAATTCGGATTGGCACGCAGCAAGATTCGCGAAATCGCATTCCGCGGCGAAATCCCTGGCCTGACCAAGGCGAGCTGGTAATAGGAGATATCTAAATGAGTATGAGTGATCCTATCGCCGATATGCTGACTCGCATCCGCAATGCGCAGATGGTTGAGAAAGTATCGGTGACAATGCCCTCGTCGAAAGTCAAGGTTGCGATTGCGCAGGTTTTGAAGGACGAAGGTTATATCGACGATTTCGCAGTGAAGTCTGAAGGTGCGAAGTCTGAATTGAATATCGCGTTGAAGTACTACGCTGGCCGTCCGGTTATCGAGCGCATTGAACGCGTCTCGAAGCCTGGTCTGCGTGTGTATCGCGGTCGTAACGACATTCCGGTTGTGATGAACGGTCTTGGCGTTGCAATCGTGTCGACGCCCCAGGGTGTGATGACCGACCGCAAGGCGCGCCAGACCGGCGTCGGCGGCGAAGTCCTCTGCTACGTCGCTTAAGCCGAAAAGGAGAAGAAACATGTCTCGAGTAGGTAAAAGCCCGATTACGCTGCCGCAAGGCGCGGAAGTGGCCTTTAGCGGCGAAGTAATCACCGTCAAGGGCCCGCTGGGTACGATTACGCAAGCGGCCAACCCGCTTGTTACGGTAGCAAACGACAACGGCACGCTCAACTTCGCCCCGGCTGATGAAAGCCGTGAAGCGAATGCGATGTCGGGCACGATGCGCGCCCTCGTGGCGAACATGGTGAATGGCGTTACGAAGGGTTTCGAGCGCAAGCTGACGCTGGTTGGCGTTGGTTATCGCGCGCAGGCGCAGGGCGACAAGCTGAATCTGTCGCTGGGTTTCTCGCACCCCGTGGTGCATGCGATGCCGGAAGGCGTCAAAGTTGAAACCCCGACGCAAACCGAAATCGTGATCAAGGGGATCGACAAGCAGAAAGTTGGCCAGGTCGCTGCGGAAGTTCGCGGTTACCGTCCGCCGGAGCCCTACAAGGGCAAGGGCGTGCGCTACTTCGGCGAAGTCGTCATCCTCAAAGAAACGAAGAAGAAGTAAGGGTGCGCAATCATGGATAAGACTCAATCTCGCCTGCGCCGCGCTAAACAGACGCGCGTCAAGATCGCTGAGCTGCAGGTCGCACGTCTGGCTGTGCATCGCACGAACACGCATATCTATGCGCAAGTGTTCTCGGCATGCGGCACCAAGGTGTTGGCAAGCGCGTCGACGCTCGAAGCTGAAGTGCGTGCCGAACTGGCCGACAAGACCGGTAAGGGCGGCAACGTCAATGCTGCGATCGCTGTCGGTAAGCGTATTGCTGAAAAAGCCAAGGCTGCCGGCGTCGAATCCGTCGCCTTCGACCGTTCAGGTTTCCGTTACCACGGCCGCGTGAAAGCGCTGGCTGATGCGGCACGCGAAGCCGGACTCAAGTTCTAAGGGAAGAATTCGTCATGGCAAAGATGCAAGCGAATGTGAAGGCTGAAGAACGCGACGACGGCCTCCGTGAAAAGATGATCGCGGTCAATCGCGTGACCAAGGTGGTGAAGGGCGGCCGGATTCTCGGTTTTGCCGCACTGACCGTGGTTGGCGATGGCGATGGCCGCATCGGCATGGGCAAAGGTAAAGCGAAGGAAGTTCCGGTTGCTGTTCAAAAGGCAATGGAACAAGCACGCCGCAACATGTTCAAGGTGCCGTTGAAGAACGGTACGCTGCAACACGAAGTGCATGGTAAGCATGGCGCATCCGCAGTTCTCCTGGCTCCGGCCAAGGACGGTACGGGTGTTATCGCCGGCGGCCCGATGCGCGCAGTGTTCGACGTGATGGGCGTTCAAAACGTTGTGGCGAAAAGCCACGGTTCGACGAATCCGTACAACCTCGTTCGTGCAACACTCGACGGTCTGCGCAAGCAGTCCACGCCGGGTGACATCGCGGCGAAGCGCGGCAAGTCCGTCGAAGATATTTTGGGCTAAGCCAGGTGGTCACCATGTCTGATAAAACTGTCAAGGTTCAGCTCGTGAAGAGCCTGATTGGGACCCGTGAAACGCACCGTGCAACGGTGCGTGGTCTGGGCCTGCGCCGACTCAACTCGGTTAGCGAACTGCAGGACACCCCGGCAGTGCGCGGGATGATCAACAAGGTCTCGTACCTTGTCAAAGTCCTCAGCTAAGCGGCTGACCAGGGATCAAGGAGTTGAATATGGATTTGAATAACCTTAAGCCGGCAGAAGGCGCGAAGCACGCAAAGCGTCGCGTTGGCCGCGGTATCGGTTCCGGCCTGGGCAAGACTGCAGGTCGTGGTCACAAGGGTCAAAAATCGCGTTCGGGCGGCTTTCATAAAGTCGGCTTCGAAGGCGGTCAGATGCCTTTGCAACGTCGTCTGCCGAAGCGTGGCTTTAGCTCGCTGACGCATGAGTTCGTTGGTGAAGTGCGTTTGTCGGATCTCGAGAAGCTGCCGGTCGACGAAATCGACTTGTTGGCTTTGAAGCAAGCCGGTCTGCTCGGCGTGCTCTTTACGAGCGCACGGATCATCAAGACGGGCGAGTTGACGCGCAAGATCACGGTCAAGGGCCTCGTTGCTACGAAGGGTGCCCGTGCTGCGATTGAAGCCGTTGGCGGCTCGGTCTCTGAGTAACGAAAGCGTGTTGTCGTTGTTAGCGAAAGCATCGGAGAAGGTTCTTGGCTAATAGCCCGAGTCTCGCAAAATCCGGTCGAAGCGCTGCGAAGTTCGGCGATCTGCGTCGGCGTGCAATGTTCTTGCTGCTGGCGCTGATCGTCTACCGTATCGGTGCGCACATTCCGGTGCCGGGTATCGACCCGGATCAGCTGGCGAAGCTTTTCCAGAGCCAGTCAGGCGGCATCTTAGGCATGTTCAACATGTTCTCGGGTGGTGCTCTTTCCAGGTTCACGATCTTCGCGCTTGGGATCATGCCGTACATCTCAGCGTCGATCATCATGCAGCTGCTGTCGATCGTTTCGCCGCAAATGGAAGCGCTGAAGAAAGAAGGGCAAGCGGGGCAGCGGAAGATTACGCAGTACACGCGTTACTTCACGGTTGTTCTGGCTACGTTTCAAGCATTCGGTATTGCGGTGGCGCTGGAAAATCAGGCTGGACTCGTTATTGATCCAGGCATGGTGTTCCGGTTGACGACTGTGGTCACGCTGGTGACCGGCACGATGTTCCTGATGTGGCTGGGTGAGCAGATCACGGAGCGCGGTCTGGGCAACGGAATCTCGATCATCATTTTCGGTGGTATCGCGGCGGGTTTCCCGAACGCAATCGGTGGTCTCTTCGAACTGGTTCGCACCGGCTCCATGAGTATCATCTCGGCGATTATTGTCGTCGTGCTGATTGGGGCGGTCACGTTCGTGGTGGTGTTCATCGAACGCGGTCAGCGCAAGATCCTCGTGAACTACGCCAAGCGTCAGGTCGGAAACAAGATTTACGGCGGTCAGTCTTCGCATTTGCCGCTGAAGTTGAATATGTCGGGTGTGATTCCGCCGATCTTTGCGTCGTCGATCATCCTGTTCCCGGCAACTATCCTGAACTGGTTTAGTTCGGGTACGCGGACCGGCTGGTTTGCGAACACGCTGCACGGTGTTGCTGAGGCGCTGAAGCCTGGTCAACCGGTGTATGTGTTGCTGTACGCAATGGCGATCGTTTTCTTCTGCTTCTTCTACACCGCGTTGGTGTTCAACAGCAGAGAGACGGCCGACAACTTGAAGAAAAGCGGTGCCTTCGTTCCCGGGATTCGTCCTGGTGACCAGACGGCTCGATATATTGATCGGATCCTCACGCGTTTGACGCTGGCCGGTGCGATCTACATCGTGTTCGTTTGCTTGCTGCCGGAATTTCTGGTGCTGCGTTGGAACGTACCGTTTTATTTCGGTGGAACGTCGCTGCTGATCATTGTCGTGGTCACGATGGATTTCATGGCGCAGGTGCAGTCCTACGTTATGTCGCAACAGTACGAATCGCTGCTCAAGAAGGCCAACTTCAAAGGCAGTAACGTCCCTATGCGCTAATAAGGACTATGGCCAAAGATGATGTAATCCAGATGCAGGGTGAGGTGGTGGAAAACCTTCCCAATGCGACTTTCCGGGTTAGGTTAGAAAATGGCCATGTGGTTCTTGGGCACATATCCGGGAAGAATGCGGATGCACACCATCCGCATTCTTCCAGGCGACAAGGTAACGGTTGAATTGACGCCTTACGATCTGTCTCGTGCACGGATCGTGTTCCGGGCGAAGTGATTTGAAAAAAGGGTAATATCATGAAAGTGATGGCATCGGTTAAGCGCATTTGCCGCAATTGCAAGATCATCAAGCGCAAGGGCGTTGTGCGCGTGATTTGCAGCTCTGATCCGCGCCACAAACAGCGTCAAGGCTGAACGCCGCGCTTTTTGCTTGCGCTTTTTGTTTGAGGAAAAACAATGGCTCGTATCGCAGGGGTTAACATCCCGAATCACCAGCATACTGAAATCGGCCTCACGGCTATTTTCGGTGTAGGCCGCACGCGCGCACGCAACATTTGCGTCTCGTCTGGTGTGGAGTTTTCGAAGAAGGTCAAAGACCTCACTGACGCAGACCTCGAAAAGCTGCGAGAAGAAGTGGGTAAGTTTATCGTCGAAGGCGACCTGCGTCGTGAAGTGACGATGAACATCAAGCGCCTGATGGACTTGGGCTGCTATCGTGGCGTACGTCATCGCAAGGGCCTGCCCATGCGTGGTCAACGCACACGTACGAATGCCCGTACCCGTAAGGGTCCGCGTCGTGCAGCGCAATCGCTGAAGAAGTAAGCGGAATTGATAGTTACAGGAAAACGTAATGGCTAAGGCTTCGAACAACTCCGCGGCGCAACGCGTTCGCAAGAAGGTAAAGAAGAACGTCGCCGAGGGCGTAGTTCACGTTCACGCGTCGTTCAACAACACCATCATCACGATCACCGATCGCCAAGGCAATGCACTCGCCTGGGCAACTTCGGGTGGCCAGGGCTTCAAGGGTTCGCGTAAATCGACTCCCTTTGCTGCTCAGGTTGCAGCCGAATCGGCTGGTCGCGTGGCGATGGAATACGGCGTGAAGAACCTCGAAGTGCGGATCAAGGGCCCTGGTCCTGGCCGTGAATCGGCGGTGCGTGCGCTGCATGGTCTTGGAATCAAGATCACCGCAATCTCCGACGTGACACCGGTTCCGCACAACGGCTGCCGTCCGCCGAAGCGTCGTCGTATCTAAGACGTCGCGTAACGCCTTGACCTGTTGACGCTCGCGCGTCGACAGGTTGCTTGCGTTATGGAATCTGCGTGAAGAATACTGACTAAGCCCACCGTTCGATCCATCGAGTTCGAACTAGCGCGAACAATCTTCGCGTGATCAATTATTAAGGATGCAAAGTGGCACGTTATACCGGTCCAAAAGCAAAGCTGTCCCGCCGTGAAGGTACTGATCTTTTCCTGAAGAGCGCGCGCCGCTCCCTCGCCGACAAGTGCAAGCTCGATAGCAAGCCGGGTCAGCATGGCCGCACGTCGGGTGCTCGTACGTCCGACTACGGTACGCAGTTGCGTGAAAAGCAAAAAGTGAAGCGTATTTACGGCGTGCTCGAACGTCAGTTCCGCCGTTACTTCGCTGAAGCTGATCGCCGCAAGGGCCCGACGGGCGAAAACCTGCTGCAATTGCTTGAGTCGCGTCTTGATAACGTCGTGTATCGCATGGGCTTCGGTTCAACGCGTGCTGAAGCGCGTCAGTTGGTCGGCCACAAGTCGATCACGGTGAACGGCGTTGTGAACAACATCCCGTCTATGCAAGTCAAGGCCGGTGATGTGGTTGCTGTTCGCGAACAGTCGAAGAAACAAGTGCGGATTCTCGAAGCGCTGAACCTGGCTGAGCAAGGCGGAATGCCGAGCTGGGTGACGGTCGATGCCAAGAAGTTCGAAGGCACGTTCAAGTCGATGCCGGAACGCAGCGATATCGCTGGCGACATCAACGAAAGCCTGATCGTCGAATTGTATTCGCGGTAAATCGGATTAACGGCCGGGGAGCCCTGATTGCCGAAGGCAAGGGGTTACCTCGGCTGTTTATTTTCGGGTTGTCACCGGTCAGCCTTATCGGCGTAACGAGCCGAGGGTATTGAAAAGGAAAACCTATGCAAACCAGTTTGTTGAAGCCCAAGATTATTGCAGTTGAATCGCTTGGCGACAGTCACGCGAAAGTGGTCATGGAGCCGTTCGAACGCGGTTATGGTCACACCTTGGGTAATGCGCTTCGGCGTGTGCTGTTGTCGTCGATGATTGGTTATGCGCCGACCGAAGTGACGATTGCTGGCGTCGTGCATGAATATTCTACGCTCGACGGCGTGCAAGAAGATGTGGTCAACCTGCTGTTGAATTTGAAGGGCGTCGTTTTCAAGCTGCATAACCGCGACGAAGTTACGGTTACGCTGCGCAAGGAAGGCGAAGGCGTTGTCACGGCCGGCGATATCGAACTCGCGCACGACTGCGAGGTCATCAATCCGGGTCACGTGATTGCGCATCTGTCGAAGGGCGGCAAGCTCGACGTTCAGATCAAGATTGAAAAGGGCCGCGGTTATGTGCCGGGCAACGTGCGCCGTTATGGCGAAGATTCGGCGAAGATCATTGGCCGTATCGTGCTGGACGCATCGTTCTCGCCGGTTCTCCGCGTGAGCTACGCCGTTGAAAGCGCTCGCGTTGAACAGCGTACCGACCTCGACAAGCTCGTGATGAACATTGAAACCAACGGCGTGATTTCGCCCGAGGAAGCAATTCGTCAATCAGCTCGTATCCTGGTCGACCAGTTGTCGGTGTTCGCCGCACTGGAAGGCACGGAAGCAGCGGCAGAAGCTCCGTCGCGCGCGCCGCAGATCGATCCGATCCTGTTGCGTCCGGTGGACGATCTCGAACTGACGGTTCGTTCCGCGAACTGCCTGAAGGCCGAGAACATCTATTACATCGGTGATTTGATTCAGCGCACGGAAAACGAATTGCTCAAGACGCCTAATCTCGGTCGCAAGTCGCTGAACGAGATCAAGGAAGTCCTGGCTTCGCGTGGTCTGACGTTGGGTATGAAGCTCGAAAACTGGCCGCCGGCTGGTCTCGACAAGTAAGATTCAAGCAGTACGCTTGACTGGCAAAGATGCGGATTTTCCTTTAAAATCCGCATCTTGCTTTTTCTACGACCGGCCCGTGCGCTCACGAGAAATTCTCAGGAGACGCAATAGAAGAGCTGGATCTAAACTTGGTTAATTAGGAAATTCAAAATGCGCCATAAACATGGTTTGCGGAAACTGAACCGCACGAGCAGCCACCGTTTGGCTATGCTCCGTAATATGTCGAACTCGCTGATCGAGCACGAAGTCATCAAGACGACGCTGCCGAAAGCTAAAGAACTCCGTAAAGTTGTTGAGCCGCTGATCACACTCGGCAAGAAGCCGTCATTGGCAAATCGCCGTCTGGCGTTCAACCGCCTGCGCGATCGTGACTCCGTCGCGAAGCTGTTCGAAGTGCTGGGCCCGCGCTTTGAAAAGCGCCCGGGTGGATATCTGAGCATCCTGAAGTTCGGCTTCCGTAACGGCGACAACGCGCCGATGGCGCTGGTCATGCTGATGGATCGTCCGGAACTCGCGGACGGCGACGACGTGCAAGAAGCTGAATAAGCGAGCGCGCTGTTGATCGAAGAAAGGCCAAGCTTTGCTTGGCCTTTTTCTATTTGTGCGCTGGTTTCGCACGGCCGGTTTCTACGGCTTGTGATTCGGGTCATAGGCCGATTGGCTGAATGCGAGTTGTCGACGTCCAGTGCTAGGATTGCGTGCATATCCACTGCATCGGAGCTTTTCCGTGAACACGCCGGTTGTACTCGTTCTCACGACGCTGCCTGACAGCGAGGCCGCGTCAACGCTCGCGCAGCAAGCCATAGACGCACGCCTTGCCGCATGCGTGACAGAGCTGGGGGCGGTGAAGTCGCGGTATCGGTGGGAAGGTAAGGTCGAGGTTGCCGAGGAGCTTCAGCTCCTGTTCAAGACAAGCCTCGCACGCAGCGACGAACTGACGCGCTTTATCGAAGCGAATCATCCTTATGAAACACCTGAAATTGTCTCGTGGCAGGCAGATGCGTCGGCTGCTTATGGGCAATGGATTACTGCGGAAACTCAACGTCCTCTTAATGTTTAAGTCCTTTGCCTTCTCCGCGCGCCGGCCGCTCGATGCAGTGCTCATGCTCGTATCGTGTTTCGCGTTGCTACTCTGCTTCATTTCGCCAAGCCATGCCGCCGACGATTTTCTCGACCCCGCCGTCGCGTTCAAATTCAGCGCCACGGAGAAACCGGGCGAAATCGACGTGCGATATAAAGTAGCAGATGGCTATTACATGTATCGCGAGCGGTTTGCGTTTGCGGTGAAGAGTGGCACGGCGACGCTTGGCGAACCGCAATTGCCCGCAGGCAAGGTTCACTTCGACCAGACGTTTAACAAGGACGTGGAAACGTATCGCGGTGAACTTGTGATCCGGATTCCGGTGAAGCAGGCTTCCGGTCCTTTCGATATTGCCGTCACGTCGCAGGGGTGTGCCGATCAAGGCATTTGTTATCCGCCGATGGAGCGCGTGTACCGCGTCAGTGGCGCGGCGCTGCAAGCCGCCAGTGCCGCTGGTCAAACGCCATCGGCCAGCGCCAGTGACGTTCCTTGGTACGAACGCGCAACCAACGCCGATTACGCGCAATCCCTGCTCGAAAGCGGGGGCTTTTTCGCAATCATCGGCTTGTACTTCGTAGCGGGCGTCGTGTTGAGCTTGTTGCCGTGCTCTTATCCAATGATTCCTATTCTGTCGGCCATCATCATTGGTGAAGGCGCGCGCGTGACGCGCTCGCGGGGATTCGGGTTATCGGTGGCGTACGTGTTTGGCATGGCGCTCGTCTACACCGCGCTAGGCGTGCTCGCCGCGATGATCGGGCAGAGTCTCGGCGCATGGCTCCAGAATCCCTGGGTGCTCGGCGCGTTCGGCGTGCTGCTGGCGATCTTCGCGCTCACGCTGATCGCAGGTGTCGATATCGCATTGCCGGCGCGCTGGCAAAACAGCGTCAACCAGGCGTCGCAGAAACGTTCGGGCGGGAAGGTTGCGGCGGTCGTCGTCATGGGGGCATTGTCGGCGCTCGTGGTCGGTGCTTGCATGACTGCGCCACTCTTCGCCGTGCTTGCATTCATCGCGCACACGGGCAACGCGCTGCTCGGCGGCGCCGCGTTGTTCTCCATGGGCGTAGGGCTCGGCGTGCCGCTGCTGATCATCGGACTGGGTGCCGGCACGCTGTTGCCGCGCGCCGGAAACTGGATGGACGGTGTGAAGGTGTTCTTCGGCGTTGTGTTGCTCGCGGCGGCACTGTGGATTGTGTGGCCAGTACTCAGCGCGGTCGCGCAGATGGCGCTGGCGGCGTTGTGGTTGCTTGCGGCGGCTGCGGCGTTGGGACTGTTCACATCGGGCGCTGCAGGGGTGTCGATATGGCGCAAACTGGGTCGGGGATTCGGCGCCGCGCTCGCTATCTGGGGCGCGGCGTTGCTCGTTGGGCTCGCTGCGGGTTCGACCGATCCACTTCGACCGCTTGCTGTATTTGCGGCGCGCATGGGTTCCGGAACGGAAGCCAGCGCACAACAATCAGCGCCTGGGGAGACTTTCGCACCGGTGAAGTCATCGGCGGAACTGGACCTGGCGCTCAAGGCAGCCGGCCGTCCCGCCATGCTCGATTTCTATGCCGATTGGTGCGTGTCGTGTAGGGAAATGGAACATCTCACGTTCAGCGATCCGCGGGTACGTGCTCGTCTCGCACAACTCAACCTGCTGCGCGCGGACGTCACGGCGAATAATCCCGATGACCAAGCGTTGCTCAAACGCTTCAAACTGTTCGGGCCGCCGGGGATCATCTTCTTCGATGCGCAAGGCAACGAAGTGGTGCGGGTTGTCGGGTACGAGTCGGCGGATACGTTCTTGAAGAGCCTGGACAAACTCTCCGCGCCCGCGACGTGATTTTCGACGAGAGTAACTTGACGTGCTCAATGGCGGACCTCTGTAGAACGTGTGTCATGCGGAGGGCCATCTTCTCGCTCGGACCAGAGGATCAAGGGCCGCTCGCCCTTAAACCCGGCGCGGTATAAACCGCGCACCATCAAAACCTAAGCGGCCCGACTCCTCCGCCAACCCCCAACTAAAGCGTCATCAAGTCCGCAGGATTTGGTAAATCGCATCGTGATACTTTTGTTTGCACTCAACGCTCGCTCCCGGTGAGTCGCTCATGAACGATCTGACTTATCAAGCCCGTTACGAATCGCGACTGAGTCGCGTGCTCGACCATATCTACGATCATCTCGACAAGCCTCTGGATATCGACAGGTTGGCTGAGATCGCCTGTTTGTCGCCGTATCACTGGCATCGGATTTATCAGGCGATGTACGGCGAGACGATCGCCGCGACGGTGCGCCGGTTAAGACTGCATCGTGCGGGCGGTTACTTGGCTAATGGATCGATGCCGATCGCGGAGATAGCCGAGCGTTCCGGGTATGGCAGCTTGCAGTCGTTTTCGCGCACGTTCAGGGCGGCATTCGGCATGCCGCTCGCGCAGTACCGCAGGCAGGGCACTCACAGCCGGTTTCGGCCGGCGTTATCGGGAGACGATCAAATGGTGATGCGTGAAGTGGTGATTCGTGACGTACCGGCGATGAACGTTGTGTCTCTCGACCACGTCGGGTCGTATATGCAGATTGGCAAGGCGTTCGATGCGCTGTTCGGTTGGCTAGCCAGCAGGAATCTGTTGTCGGCGGAGTTCCGGACGATCGGCATCTACTATGACGATCCTGGGATCGTGGCAGAAGCGGAGTTGAGATCGAAGGCCGGGGTCGTGTTGCCAGCCAAGATCGAAGTCGCCGCGCCGGTCGGAGTAACGCCGTTACGTGGCGGCCAGTATGCGGTGCTCCGCCATAAAGGGCCCTACAGCGATATGCACGCGGCCTATGAATGGTTATACGGAACGTGGCTCGTGCAATCGGGCCGTGAGGCCGCCGATGCGCCTGTATTCGAGGAGTATCTGAACAATCCGAAGGAAACGGCACCCGCCGATTTGCTGACGGAGATCTGTTTGCCGCTGGTTTGAGCGTTCGAGGCGCTAGCCGCCCAGCTTAACAACCGGTCGAGCGCGTGACTAAGGCGGCGCTCGGCCGGAGAATCTCCGCGTTCAGTCGGCGGGACTTGCAGCACCGCGGGGGTGGACTCATCCCCGAGCGAAGGCGGCGACACGGTTCCAGAAGACCATCACCGCCCCAAAAACGCGCGGATCCCTTTACTTCGATGCCACCCGCAACAGCCGCGCAGCATCGAGCGCGAAGTACGTGAGCACGCCGTCCGCGCCAGCACGTTTAAACGCCAGTAGCGACTCCATCACCGCCTTGTCGTGATCGAGCCAGCCGTTTTGCGTGGCGGCCTTGATCATCGCGTACTCGCCGCTGACCTGGTACACGTAGGTCGGAAAGCGAAACTCCTCCTTCACGCGATACACGATATCCAGATACGGCATGCCCGGCTTGACCATCACCATGTCCGCGCCTTCCTCGATATCCATCCGCACTTCGCGCAGGGCTTCATCGGAATTCGACGGATCCATCTGGTACGTCATCTTGTTGCTCTTTCCGAGGTTCGCAGCGGAGCCGACCGCGTCGCGGAACGGGCCGTAAAACGCCGATGCGTACTTCGCCGCGTACGCCATGATCCGCGTGTGGATATGTCCGTCGCTTTCTAGCATTTCGCGAATTGCGCCGATCCGGCCGTCCATCATGTCCGAGGGCGCCACGATATCCACACCCGCTTCGGCCTGTGCACGCGCCTGGTCGACGAGAATTTCGCTGGTTTCATCGTTGATCACGTAGCCCTGTTCGTCGAGGACACCGTCCTGTCCGTGGCTGGTGTACGGATCCAGCGCGACATCGGTGAGCACGCCCAGTTCGGGAAAGTGCTTTTTCAACTCGCGAACGGCGCGCGGAATCAGGCCTTCAGGGTTCGTCGCTTCGCGGCCATCCGGCGTTTTCAACGAAGGTTCGATCGCGGGGAACAGCGAAATCACCGGCACGCCGAGTTCCACGCACTGCTCGGCCACCTTCATCAGCAGATCGACCGATGTGCGCTCGACGCCCGGCATGGACGGGACGGCCTGACGCACATTCGATCCCTCGACGATAAACACGGGGTAGATCAGGTCGTTCGTGGTCAGCAGGTTTTCGCGCATCAGGCGGCGCGAAAAGTCGTCACGACGCATACGGCGCGGACGATGATGCGGATAGAAGCTCATGACTTTTGTGGGGGGAGGGTAGATAACGCAATCAGGGAAACGGATGCTGGCTGAACCGCCGCAACCGCCATGGACAAGGGGCCGGACCGCCTTCAGAACCTTTTCGGGACAATGGTATATCATACCGATCGAGGTAGGCGCTTGGCGCCGAGCTCCCCGCTTCTCCTCCCTGAGCGGGTGCCTGTGATGATCGAAGGATTCGATCAGGCTGTTTGACCCGCCGTCATGCGGCGGGTTTTTTTATGCTGGGCGACGTGAGTCAATCCAACGTTCGGCACCAGATCTATCTCACTGCGCTTCGTCTTCCGGCGCAATTTCTTCCGTCGATTTCGGGATCAGCCAGCTTTCGATTTTCTCGTGGGCTTCGTCGAGCCCGACGCGCTTGAGCGCTGAGAAGAGCTGCAGCGTCAATTCGCCGCGATATCCGGCCGCCGTGTATTCCTCGAACGCTTTCTTGGTCGCGCGCAACGTGTTGATGCTTTCCTGCCGCGTCAATTTGTCGCATTTCGTCAGTAAAGCGTGAATTGGCTTTCCCGTGGGCGCAAACCACTCGAGCATGATCTTGTCGAGTTCGGTCAGCGGACGGCGCGAATCCATCATCAGGATCATGCCGACGAGCTGCGCCCGGCTCTGCAAATAGGTGGATAGCAATGCCTGCCAATGCAGCTTGGCATTACCCGATACTTCCGCGTACCCGTACCCCGGCAAATCGACCACATGCGCGCGGGGCTGGTCAGCCGGGCCTATCGCAAAGTAGTTGATGTGCTGCGTGCGACCCGGCGTCTTACTGGCGAATGCCAGCCGCTTCTGGTTGCACAGCAGGTTGATGGCAGTCGACTTGCCGGCATTCGAACGGCCCGCGAAAGCGATCTCCGGCTGGGGCGTCGGCGGCAGGTCCTTCAGGTGATTGACCGTTGTAAAAAAACGGGCTTGGTGGAGCAGAAATGACGACATGGGAAGACCGAAAGTGAAATTCTGTGGAAACTCGAGCTGTAAGGAGCCACTGAATACTGGGCTTGCCCCGACTGGCGTCTTTGCGTTTAGCGAGTTATTGTACAATACGACGGTTGTACGAAGACCAGCCAGGGCACGCAAGACCCAAGCGGGATAAGGAGTGAGACAGGTTTGACGACAGATTTCAGGGCGCGCGCCGGGTAACCTTTTATCCCGTATCGAGTCCTCTGTCGGGTGTCTTGCAGTGCATCGGTAACCGTCGTTTTGCAGAACCTCACAATTCTCACAAGACGAAAAACAGGGTACGCGAATGAACCGACTGTACAAGACTCTGATGGTCCTGGAATTAGCAGCAGCATTAGGAGCGGGGTTGGTAGGCTGGACAGTCACAGCGCAAGCGGCAGAAGCGGCTGCGCCCGGAGCCCCCGCCAAGCCAGACGTGACAAGGGGTCAGGCAATTGCCACCCAGGTTTGCGCAGCGTGTCACGGAGCAGACGGCAACAGTGCCGGCGGCGCGTTTCCGAAGCTGGCAGGCCAGCATGCCGAGTACATCGTCAAGCAGTTGAAGGATTACAAGACGCAGCCGGGCGCGAAAGAGCCGGCGCGCAAGAACCCCATCATGGCAGGCATTGCGGGCGCGTTGAACGATCAGGACATGGTCAACGTGGCCGCGTATTTTGAGACGCAGAAGGCCAAACCAGGCTACGCGCGCGACAAGAATACCGTGCCGGTTGGGCAGAAGATTTATCGCGGCGGCATTGCGGACAGGGGCGTCCCGGCGTGTGCCGCGTGTCATGGCGCGACGGGCATGGGCGTGCCGGTGCAGTATCCGCGGTTGTCGGGACAATGGTCGGACTACACGGCCGCGCAGCTCACCGCGTTTGCGCAGGGCACGCGCAACAACAGTGAGCCGATGCACACCATTGCGCTGCGCCTGAATGAGGCAGAAGTGAAGGCGGTTGCAGACTACATCGCCGGCCTTCATTGACTGTCGCTAACGGTCTGTAATGGTCCGCACGACCCGTCTGCGTCAAGTGCGGGTCTGCATTAAGATGCGCGCAGCGTCGCCCGGACGTCACATGCGCGAGTCATAGTCAAATGTCGCAGTTTGAATGATGTACGAAGCCGGTCCGACGAGGCCGGCGCGCAAAATAAGAAAAAGGGTGGGACGCCGGTCACAGACCGCTTGCGTCTCCACCCTTTTTTGCTGTTCAGCCGGAGTTTGAATGAGCGTCACCACGTCGGGATTGCAGTCGAAGTCGAGCCGTAGCAGCGTGCGTCATGCCATCGAAACAATTAGTTCGATGCGCTTCGCCATTTCATTGCTCGTCATTCTCGCGATAGCAAGCATTATCGGGACGGTTCTTACGCAAGAAGATCCGTACCCGAATTACGTCAATCAGTTCGGTCCGTTCTGGGCCGACATCTTCCGCGGCCTGAGCCTCTACAACGTTTATAGCGCGTGGTGGTTCTTGCTGATCCTGATGTTCCTGGTGTTCTCGGTGTCGCTGTGCGTGATCCGCAACGGCCCGAAGATGATCGCGGACATGAAGAGCTGGAAGGATCGAGTGCGCGAAGGCAGCCTGCGCGCGTTCCATCACAAGGGTGAATTCCCGCAAGTGGCCGGATCGCGTGCCGAGACTGCCGTCAACCTGCAACGCCTCGCGGGCAAGATGGGCTACAAGTTTGTTACGCGCGAGACGGAGAGCGGCGCGACGTTGATCGCGGCCAAGCGCGGCGCGCTGACGAAGATCGGCTATATCTCGGCGCATCTGGCGTTCGTGATCATCTGCCTCGGCGGCTTGCTCGACAGCAATTTGCCGATCAAGCTGCAAATGCTGCTCTTCAGCAAGACCCCGATTGCATCGAACGAAGTCATCAACGATATCGCGCCGAATCATCGGCTACCGACGTCGAATCCCACGTTCCGCGGCTACGCCTGGGTGCCGGAAGGGCAGCACGTTGCAACCGCCATCCTGAATCAGCAGGACGGCTCGCTGATCCAGGATTTGCCGTTCTCCATCCAGCTCAACAAATTCATCGTCGACTATTACTCGACTGGCATGCCGAAGCTGTTTGCCAGCGATATCGTCGTGATCGATCATGCGACCGGCAAGCGCATCCCGGCGCGTATCGAAGTGAATGAACCGTTCACCTACGATGGTATTTCGATCTATCAATCGAGTTTCCAGGATGGCGGTTCGAAGCTCTCCATGACCGCGTGGCCCATGTCCGGCGGCAGCACGAAAACCACGCCGTTCGACGGAGCGATTGGCGGCACGGTGCCAATGAGCCCGCAGATCATCGGCGGATCGGGCGAAACCGTGGAATTCACCGATTTCCGCGCGATCAACGTGGAAAACGTTACCGATGGCAGCGGCTCGATCGATACCCGCGGCGTCGGCCGGACGCAGACGCTCAAGCAAGCGTTCGACGAACGGCTCGGTTCCGGCGCGAAAACATCGAAGCCGACGGATCTGCGTAACGTGGGGCCATCGGTGCAATATAAGGTGCGGGGCACCGACGGCCAGGCGCGCGAGTTCAACAACTACATGCTGCCCGTCGACGTACAAGGCCAGCCGATGTTCCTCGCCGGCATGCGCCTGAGCCCGAACGATCCGTTCCGCTATCTGCGTATTCCCGCGGACGAGCAAAGCTCGATCAAACAGTGGATGAACCTGCGCGCCGCGCTGGAAACGCCCGCGATGCGCGACGAGGCGGCGCGCCGATTCGCGAAGCGTTCGGTGCCTGAAGCGAACGCGGACTTGCAGAAACATCTGGAGGAAAGCGCGTCGCGGGTGCTGAACCTGTTCGCGGGCGCGGACGAAACCGGCGTGGCAGCGAATCCGGGCCAACCCGGCGCGACGCTGGGCGGTTTCCAGGCAATTGCGGGTTTCATCGATAAATCCGTGCCGAAGGGCGAGCAGGAAAAGGCGGCAGGCTTATTGCTGCGTATGCTGGAAGGCGCGACGTGGGATTTGTGGCAGATTTCGCGCGCGCAGAACGGCCTGCCGGACGCGCAGTCGGATGCGAAAAACACGCAATTCGTGCAATCGTCGATTAACGCACTTTCGGACAGCTTTCTCTACGGATCGCCGGTATTTCTTCAACTCGATTCGTTCAAGCAGATCCAGGCTTCCGTGTTCCAGTTGACACGCGCACCGGGTAAAAAAGTGGTGTATCTTGGCAGCCTTCTGCTCGTGTTCGGCATTTTCTCGATGTTTTACGTGCGTGAACGTCGTCTCTGGTTCTGGCTCAAAGACACATCGACGGGCGGCACCAGCGTGTTGATGGCAATGTCCACGGCACGGCGCACAATCGATTTCGAGAAAGAGTTCGTGCGAACGCGCGACGCGATCGGCGCCATGCTGGGCGTCAAGTCTCAGCCGGCAACGTCAACACCGGAAACGCCAGTGGACCCCAAGTCCACCGGCTCGCAGGATTCAACTCGGTAAGAACATGGACCTCACACAAGCCTCTTCCCATTCGACTCTGGCGCAACAGCGCGAGGGCACCGTGCCCGTCGATCCGGATCTCTTCGACGAACGTCCGTTTCTCAAGCGTCTCGGCCTGACCGACTGGCTATTCGCGCTGGCGCTGGTCGCGGGTGCGGGTTTCGCGCTGTACCGGTATCACCCGTTCATGAACTACTACGACAAGCTGGTGCTCTGTTGCGCCGTGCCGACGTTCATGGTCCTCGGATGGCGCTGGAAGCCGGTGCGGCTGTTGATTGCGTGCATCGCGTTGTTATCGTTGTCGTCGTTGCAGCTTTATCACTCGGATCTCGCGCGCGCCGACACCAACTTCTTCCTCAAGTACTTCTTGTCCAGCCAGTCGGCCATCTTGTGGATGAGCGCGCTGCTCGTGCTGGCGACGGTGTTCTACTGGATCGGCCTGCTGTCGCGGTCACCCACGGGCGGCGCGATCGGCTCGAAGATGACCTGGGCCGCAGTGCTGATGGGCTTCACCGGCCTGATGGTGCGCTGGTACGAGTCTTACCTGATCGGTTCGGATGTGGGTCATATCCCCATTTCGAATTTGTATGAAGTTTTCGTGCTGTTCTGCCTGATTACATCGCTGTTTTATTTATATTACGAACAGCACTACAGCACGCGTGCCATGGGCGCGTTCGTACTGCTGGTGATCAGCGCCGCCGTCGGCTTCCTGATGTGGTATTCCATCGCCCGCGATGCACAGCAGATCCAGCCGCTCGTGCCCGCGCTGCAAAGCTGGTGGATGAAAATCCACGTGCCGGCGAATTTCATCGGATATGGCAGCTTTGCGTTGGCGGCCATGGTCGGCGTGGCTTATCTGGTCAAGGAACGCGGCATCCTGGCGGATCGCCTGCCGTCGCTCGAAGTGCTCGACGACGTGATGTACAAGTCGATTGCGGTCGGTTTCGCGTTCTTCACCATCGCGACCATTCTTGGTGCGTTGTGGGCTGCCGAAGCATGGGGCGGTTACTGGAGCTGGGATCCGAAGGAAACGTGGGCATTGATCGTTTGGCTGAATTACGCCGCGTGGCTGCATATGCGCCTGATGAAGGGCCTGCGCGGATCGGTTGCTGCATGGTGGGCGTTGACCGGTTTGCTGGTCACCACGTTTGCGTTCCTGGGCGTGAACATGTTCTTGTCGGGTCTGCATAGCTACGGCAAGCTGTAAGATTCGCCTCTAAGCGCTGTTTAAGAACCGCCATGCAAGATTTGCTGGCGGTTTTTTTATTGTCTGAGCGGAATAGCTGAAACCGATTCGGTGTTTGCCACGAATATAGGTAGAGCGGCGGCGAGGTTGTCGCAGGGCGTAACAAGGATTTCAGGAGCATCGAAATGGTTATGAAACACACACGCCAGCTTTTCGGCGACGACATCGCCCGAAGCGAGATCACGCCGCGCGCGTTCTTCGAGAACCGTCGGCGCGTGTTGCGTGCTGCGGGTGCGCTGGCCGCGACGGGACTTGTCGGCATGAATGGCGAAGCGCTTGCGGCGATGACATCGCCCGATGCAAAGGGTCAGAAGCTCGCCGCGACCACGAACAAGACGTTTGTCGCGCTGGATAAAGTGACGCCGTTCAAGGACATCACGACGTACAACAACTTCTACGAGTTCGGCACCGACAAGGCCGATCCGGCGCAAAACGCGCACACGCTGCGTCCGCGGCCGTGGAGGATATCGGTGGAAGGCGAGATCAAGAACGCGAAGGTGTATGACATCGATGAAATCGTGAAACTCGCGCCGCTCGAGGAACGCATTTACCGGATGCGCTGCGTGGAAGGGTGGTCGATGGTGATTCCGTGGATCGGCATTCCGCTCTCCGAGATCATCAAGCGCGCACAGCCGACGGGCAACGCAAAGTACGTGCAATTCATCACGCTCGCAGATCCCTCGCAAATGCCTGGGCTGTCCGATCCCATTCTCGACTGGCCGTATTCCGAAGGTTTGCGCATGGACGAGGCGATGAATCCCCTCACGCTGCTGACCGTCGGTTTGTACGGTGAGGTGCTGCCGAATCAGAACGGCGCGCCGGTGCGTGTGGTGTTGCCATGGAAATATGGCTTCAAGAGCGCGAAATCGATCGTGAAGATCCGATTTGTCGAGCAACAGCCGAAAACGAGCTGGAGCGAATATGCGCCGAAAGAGTACGGTTTTTACTCGAACGTGAATCCGAACGTCGATCATCCGCGCTGGAGTCAGGCAACGGAACGGCGTATTGGCGAGGACGGTTTCTTCACGCCGAAGCGCAAGACGCTGATGTTCAATGGATACGGTGACCAGGTTGCGTCGTTGTATCGCGGCATGGATCTCAAGGCGAATTTCTAGGTTTAGGGGAAGAGGATGGCTGTGGCTTCCGATGTCAAAACAAAGCCAGTACCACGCGCTGCCGCAGGCGGCACGAACTGGATCGTGCCGGCGAAAGTGGCTGTATTTCTGGGCGGTTTGTATCCGCTGGCGCGTATCGTCCTGCTGGGTTTCACGGGCGGTCTGGGCGCGAACCCGATCGAATTCATTACTCGCTCGACTGGGCTGTGGACGCTCGTGTTCCTGTGCATCACGCTTGCCGTCACGCCGGTTCGCCGGCTGACCGGCTTGAATGCGCTGCTGCGTTTTCGGCGGATGCTCGGGCTATTCGCGTTCTTCTATGTCGTGCTGCACTTCACCACGTACGTCTGGTTCGACAAATGGTTCGATGTCTTCGCCATCCTAAAAGACATCGTCAAGCGGCCGTTCATCCTGGTTGGTTTCTCGGCGTTCGTGCTGCTGATCCCACTTGCCGTGACGTCACCGAAAGCGATGCTCAGAAAACTCGGGCGCCGCTGGCAAACGCTGCATAAGCTCATCTATCCGATCGCTGTGCTTGCGATCCTGCACTTCTGGTGGATGAAAGCGGGTAAGCACGATCTCATCTTGCCGAAGATCTATGGCGCGATCGTGGTGGTGTTGCTGGCGTGGCGGGTGATTGTGTGGCTGCGCTCGCGGATCACGCAAGCACGCGCGGTTTAGCTGATCCGTAATCCGACGCGCATGAAAAAAGGGCGGTGCTCAAATGGCATCGCCCTTTTTTATGCTGATCAGATCGACCGAAATCAGTCTGGGAAAATCGATTCGCCCGCGAACAACTGCTTCACTTCTTCGCGTTCACGCACTCGCCGAGCACGTTCGCGATCGACCATCACTTCGGCGGCGCGTGGGCGCGTGTTGTAGTTCGAGCTCATGACAAAACCGTACGCGCCCGCCGAGAAGATCGCGATCAGATCGCCTTGTTCGATCGCGAGTTCCCGATCCTTGCCGAGCCAGTCGCCGCTTTCGCAAACAGGGCCGACGACGTCGTAGAGTTGCGCTTTCGTCGCGCGCTTTTCCACTGCTTCCATGCGATGAAACGCCTGATACATCGCGGGGCGCGCGAGGTCGTTCATGGCCGCGTCGACGATGGCGAAATTTTTCTCCTCGCCCGGCTTCAGGTATTCCACGCGCGTGAGCAACAAGCCCGCATTGCCGACCAGCGAGCGGCCCGGCTCGAAATACACTTCGCGATGACCGTGCCCGCGTTCATCGATATGCGCAAGCACCGCGCTCACGAATTCGCCGATAGCCGGCGGCGTTTCGTCATCGTACGTAATGCCGAGACCACCGCCGACATCGACGTGATGAATGTTCGTGCCGTCCGCTTCGATCTGCTCGACGAGGTCCAGCAATTTGTCGACGGCATCGAGATATGGGCTCACTTCGGTGATCTGTGAACCAATGTGGCAGTCGATCCCGATCACGTCGAGATTCGACATGGCCGCAGCTTGCGCGTACGTTGCGCGCGCATCGGCGAAAGCCACGCCGAACTTGTTCGACTTGAGGCCCGTGGAGATATACGGATGCGTCTTGGCATCGACATCCGGATTCACGCGCAGCGACACCGGCGCTTGCTTGCCCGCGGCCTTGGCCACTTCGTTCAATGCGTGCAGTTCGGCAATGGACTCGACGTTGAAGCACTTCACGCCGGCATCAAGTGCTTCGCGCATTTCAGCCGCCGTCTTGCCGACGCCGGAAAACACGGTGTTTTCCGCTTTGCCGCCGGCAGCCAGCACGCGCGCCAATTCACCCGACGAGACGATGTCAAACCCCGCCCCCAATCGTGCGAATACGTTCAGCACCGCGAGGTTGCTGTTGGCTTTCACGGCCACGTGGATCGTGGCGCGGTGGCCAATGCAGGCATCGGCGTAAGCTTTATACGCGTCGCTCAACGCAGTGCGTGAATATACGTAGAGCGGTGTGCCGAACTGGTCGGCCAGCGACGTGGCCGAAACGCCTTCGACCTGCAGCACGCCTTCGGCGCGCGAGAACACGGATTGAGTCATGAGTTTTCTGGTTCTGCTGACGCGCTTGGCCAGTTGGGCTCAAGCGCGCAATGGCAACGATTATTCGCCGGAGGACGCGGCTTTGGGAGCCGATGCCGACGAAGGTGATGATTTCAGATTGTCGTCGGGGGAGAGCGAAAGCGCCGTGCCGGATGTGTCGGGAACGTCGCCGGTACTATCGACAGAAGAGGCCGACGATGCTGCTGCCGGCGTGGCCGCATTGCTCGCCGGCAACGGCGGCAAGCTGGCGGGACGAGCCGGAATCGGCGGCGCGACGGGCATATAAAGCGGTCCGCGCTGACCACAGGCGGCGAGCAGCGTGCCGGCGGAAATGGCCAAAGCCGCTACAATCGCGCTCATCCGGAAGACGACTTGCATTGCTGTCCCTGACTAATTAATCGATGGAGTTTAGCATGACCGACAACGAATACCTGACCCTCGCCGAGGCTGCGCTGGCGGCCATCGAGCGGGACGTGGACGGCCTTGAAGCCGATGTCGAATTCGAACGCAGCGGCAATGTTTTAACGCTCGAATTCGAGAACCGCACGAAGCTGATCGTCAACTTGCAGCCGCCGATGCACGAGCTCTGGCTCGCGGCAAAATCGGGCGGTTTTCACTACCGGTATGTGGACGGCGCGTGGCGCAACACGCGCGACGGCAGCGAGTTTTTTGAAGCGCTCAGCCAGTACGCGAGCGAACAGGCTGGCGAGCCGATTCGGTTTTCAGCTTGACTGAGCTCAGGTCCCGGAACACCCGGGGCCTGAGCTCAGGGCTTACTGCCCTTTGAACAGATTCATGATGTCCTGCTTTTCCTGCTCGCCCACTTGCGGCGCGGGCGCCGTCGATGTGCCGCTGACGTCTTCAGGCACGGCCTGACTTACGCCAATAGTTGCGATGAAACCATGGCCCGGCGTCATGTCGTCGAAATAGAGTTCGCCGCCTAGCGAGACCACATCGGGCGGCATGGTCGATTTGTATTCCGGCACGCCGCGCAACGCCCGGCTCATGTAGTCCATCCACACCGGCAGCGCGAGTCCGCCGCCCGTTTCCTTGTCGCCGAGACTGCGCGGCGCGTCGTACCCAATCCACGCGATGGCCACCAGCGAATGCTGGTATCCGGCGAACCACGCATCGTGCGAGTCATTCGTCGTGCCCGTCTTGCCGGCAAGGTCCGTGCGCTTCAACTGGTTCGTTCTCGCGCCGGTGCCGCGCTGCGCCACGCTCTGCAGCAAGCTGTTCATCACGTAGGCATTGCGCGGCGTAATGGCGAGCGGCGCGGTGTCGCCGGCGATCAGCGGCTGTGGATGCGAGACCACGGCGCCGCGCGGGTCGGTGATATCGGCGATCAAATAAGGATTCACACGATATCCGCCGTTCGCGAACACCGAATACCCCGTCGCCATTTGCAGCGGCGTGACCTGGCCTGCGCCGAGCGCCATCGGCAGATATGCGGGCTGACGTGAGGCATCGAAGCCGAACTTCGTCACATAACCCTGCGCGTACTTGGGACCGATGTTGTTCAGGATGCGGATGGAAACCAGATTCTTCGATTTCATCAGCGCGGTACGCATGGCCATGGGGCCATCGAAACCGCCGCCGTAGTTCTTCGGCTCCCACGCCTGACCACCCGTTTCAGCGGCGCTGAAGTAGAGCGGCGCGTCGTTGATGATGGTTGCCGGTGACAAGCCCTTTTCCAGCGACGCCGAATAGATGAACGGCTTGAAGCTCGAACCCGGCTGGCGCCAGGCCTGGGTGACGTGGTTGAACTTGTTCTTGTTGAAGTCGAAGCCGCCCACCAGCGCGCGGATCGCGCCGTCCTGCGGCACGATGGAAACGAACGCGCCTTCTACTTGCGGCAGCTGCGTGATGATCCAGTTGTCGTCGTCGTTTTTCATCAGGCGCACGATCGCGCCCGGCCGGATACGCTGATTCGGCTGCGCCCGCGTGCTGAGCGCGCTGGCGACAAAACGCAAGTCGTTGCCTTGAACGACTGCCGCGTTGCCATCGATGAAACTCGCCTTCACTTGCTTCGGACTAGCCTCAGTGACGACCGCCGCGACGATCTCGCCGTTATCGGGATGATCGACTAAGGCATCGTCAATAGCCTGCTCGCGATCGTCAGGATCCACGGGTAGATCGATGTACGCTTCCGGCCCGCGATACCCGTGCCGATGCTCATAGTCCATCAGACCTTTGCGCACGGCGCGATACGCCGCGTCCTGATCGGCGGAATCGATGGTCGTCACCACGTTCAGGCCCAGCGTGTACGCCTCCTCGCGATACTGCGTGTACATCATCTGGCGCACCATTTCCGCCACGTACTCGGCGTGCACGCTGAACTCGCGCCCGGCGCCCTTCACCACTAGCGGTTGTTTGGCTGCGTCTTCGTATTGCTGCTGCGTGATGTAATGCAGTTCGAGCATGCGTTCCAGGATGTATTGCTGGCGCACTTTTGCGCGCTTCGGATTGACGACCGGGTTGTACGCAGAAGGCGCTTTTGGCAGGCCGGCGAGCATGGCGGCTTCGGCAAGCGTGATGTCCTTGAGGTCCTTGCCGAAATAAACCCGCGCGGCGCTCGCGAAACCATAGGCGCGCTGTCCCAGATAAATCTGGTTCATATAGACCTCGAGAATCTGGTCTTTCGTCAACGCGCGCTCGATCTTGTAGGCGAGCAGCATTTCGTAGATCTTGCGGGTGTAGGTTTTTTCGCTCGACAGGAAGAAATTTCGCGCGACTTGCATGGTGATCGTGCTTGCGCCCTGGGACGCGTGGCCGTTCGTCAACGCCACCGTGCCGGCGCGAAGGATACCGGTCAGGTCGACACCGCCGTGATCGTAGAAACGCGCGTCTTCAATGGCGAGCACCGCCTTCTTGAGGTAATCGGGCACGTCCTGGATACGCACGACGCTGCGTCGTTCATCGCCGAATTCGCCAATCAGCACATGGTCTGCCGTGTAGACCCGCAGCGGTACTTTCGGGCGGTAGTCGGTGAGCGCCTCGAGCGACGGCAGGTTGGGCTGGGCCACCACCAGCGCGTAACCAAGCACGAGCCCCGCGCTGACAATAAGCCCGACAATACAAATTAACAATCCGAGCAGAAGCCTGATCCAGAGCGGGCGAACACGCTTCGGGAAATCGGGACGACGGGACGGAGGAGACGACGGAGACTGAGATTGCATGGCACCACCAAAAAACGGTCCCGCGATTATAGCTGCCCAACTTTACGGCTTTCGTCCGGCTTACTGGGGGTGTTGCGCGCAGGTTGCGACGAAGCCTCTTTGCCACGATAAGCGTTGACGGACTGCCACAGCTAACGTTTGCATCGCTTGTTTCGTGCCCACCGGCATGGGAGCCTCTTACGCTCCTCTTCCCTTTACGTTAGCCACTTGGCCGAATGGTGGCAACCGCCGCGGCTGCTCACAATCGCTTCATTGCCAGCGCCCGAACAGTTCGGTGCGCGGCCGGGAAAGAGAGGGTGAGCATGAGTACGGAAACACTATTGCGCGGATCGGTCCTGACCGTTACGCGCCGGTTCGCGGCGGGTATCGACATTACCGAAGGGGCGCTGCGGTTCGCTGTTGTCAGCAAGCGGTTGCACGCGAACCGGCCGGTTTGCGTCGAGCGGCTGGAGGAGGTCCTGCTTGAACCGGGCGTGGTGATCGGCGGAGATTTCATCGACCAGCCGGCTATCACGGCGGCGTTGCGAGAAGCGTTTTCACGGCTGCCAGCGCGAGGCGCACTGCGCTCGCTGCGATGCGCAATGGCGTTGCTGGCATCGGCCACGCTGACCACGCGAGCGCCGCTCGCGCGGCTTACGCAGTCCAGCCAGATGGCCATTTCGGCATTGTCGGGGCGCGATCCACGTGGCTTGCTTGGACCGGCTGTGCTGGCAGAAGTCGAGCGCGTGGCGGGGATCGAGCGAGGCGCGCTGGCAGTCGACTGGTCTATCCAGGCGGGCGCGAACGGCGAGACCGAGGTATTGATTGCGGCCACAGGGAGGCAATTCGTTGAGTCGCGCGTGGAAACGGCGGCGGCCGCGAACATTATGTTGAGTGCGATCGATGGCGAACCGTGCGCGGCGCTGCAGGCCTTGCGTTATTCGGCACGCATGGAGATTGATCCGCATGACCGTTTTGTCGCTTGCTGGGTAGAGACCGCCGGGTTGCATGCCTGGGTTATCGGGCCGGACGGTGTGGAGAACGAAGTGCGTTATCCGGCGCCGGAGTATTCGAGCGCGACTGAAGCGCTGACGGATCTGGTCGGTGACGATCCGGACGTGCGCTGGATTTATATCGGCGGGGATATCGAGCTGCTCGGTCGCGCGGGTGTTTCAACGCCAATGCTTGCCGCGTTGTTCGGTTGCCCTGTCATGCCGTTTGAATGCGCGCCGTTTTGCAATGGCGCGCAACGGGTAGACCAACGTCTCGCGCATTCGCCGCTTTTCGCGGTCGCGATGGGCCTTGCGCTGCGCGAGGTGATGCCATGAGCGCGGTGGGTTTGCATGCCTTCAATCTGCTGCCGTATCGATCGGGTGCGCGGCGTCGAGCTCGCAACCAGGCGCTGGCGCTGCTCGCAGGCGCCGGTCTGGCTTGGATGTGCTGCGGTCGGCGCGGTGGCGGGCTGGGATGCGCTGGAGCGGATGCACATAGAAGAGAAACGAGACTCGCTGGACATGGCGCTGCGGCAACTGAACGGGCCGATCGCGGAGCATGCGCGTCTGGTCGAGCGGCGGGCGCTGGAGCGGCGCGCGCAGAGCGCCGCCGTGCCACTAGCCGAACCGCGCGCCCGGTTTCTCGGCCTGCTCGACGCGCTCGCGCGGGGGACATCGCAGGGGAATATCGGCTTGCAGCGGGTGACCAGCGCGTGAGCGAGGTGGAGCTTGCCGCCAGCGCGCCGGATTCGCACGCGGCCGCCGCGTGGCTGAAAGGGCTTGAAAAGGTGGCGGGTGTAGGGGCGGTGGAGATCGTGGAAATGCGGCGGCGGGTCGTTGCTGTACAGCCCTCAGCATTGGCTGTCGCGAAGCCCAATGCGGGCCATTTGCAAGGCAAGACGAGCCCCTACGATTTCATCGCGGTCGTGCATTGGACGCGTAGCGCCGGAGGAGACGCAACGCCAAAGCTCTTGAATACCGCGAGACGTGAGGCGTCGTCGAAGCCGAAGGTTGCTAGCCGGAGTCCGCGATGAACCGCTTCGCTAAATCCTCCCACGGGTTTGAATTGCTACAGCCTCTGGACGCATGGAGCGGTTTTAGGATCGCGCTCACAAGCGCCGTGGTTGCTGCGCTGCTGTTTGCTGCAGGCGTGTCATTGTGGCGTTCCTCCGATCCAGGCGGAACCGAGGCAAGCCGTTCGGCATTGCACGACGTGCAGCAACGCCTGGACCGGGCGCGAGCAGTGACTGCGCACTTACCTGCAATGCGCACGCGTTCAGGCGATGGTGGGCCGCTCATCCGCTGGACCGTTGCCGACGCACTGCACGAACTGACTGCGCTCGCCGCTCAGAGCGGTTTGCGGATCGGCATGATCGAACCGTCGGCTCAGAAGGGCGACGGGATCGAGATCGAGCGGCCGCAGAAATTTCGCGCCGAAGGTTCGTTCGGGGAAATCAGGCGGTTTCTCGATGCGCTCGAAGGGCTGCCAAGACTCGTCGTTCCGGCAGATGTACAAATGAAACGAGCGGCGAATGCGCTTGCCCTCGATGCGACGCTCAGGGTATTCGAGGACCTCCCGGCGGTCACGCGGCCGGAGCCGTCACGCCGGGACGCGTTTGCTATCGATCCATTTGGTGTGAAGAACGGTACGGGCGTGGGTGATGGAGGCGCAATGCTGCTTGCGGTACCTTGCGTGCCTGGCGTCGCGGGATGGCGCTGGTTGAGTCGGCTACGGGTGTCGATGGATTTTTGCCGGGCCAGATGATTGGCGACGAGCGGTTTGGCAATGTCCGTTCACGTTCGATAGAGCTCAGCCGCAACGGCGTTGCGCGGACGATCGGTTTTTCGGATGATCGGCCATGAAGATGCTCCGCCTTTTGCTGTTGTCAGGGCGTCCGGTAAGCGTGGCGCTTCGGGCTATTCGCGGGGCGGCAATCGTTTTTCGGTGGAACATTTGGGCGTGTGGTATCGCGACCGCACTCTTGCTGGGGGCCATGACCGCCCACGCCGCAATTCCTCCTTTGCCACCCTTGCCCGAGCCGTTTCCAGAGACGCTGCCCACGGATCAGTTCGCGGTTGAAGTGCCTGCGGCTGTCGCTGTGCAAGTGCCCGACGAGGACACTGCGTGGCTGACGCCAGCTTCAACAACCGCCACGCCTGCTCCAGTCGCCACACCTGATGCCACGCCTGCGCTGGAAGGGCCACCGACCCCGTTGCCGCCTGTCGAGCGTATGAGCCGTGGCTCGGTGGATTCCGCAGCTACGTCGATCGAGGACGGCAAGCCGATCTCGTTGAACCTGAAAAATGCCGGCTTGGGCGCCGTGCTGCAAACCTTCGCGAAGTTTTCGGGCGTCAACGTCGTGACGAGCGAGAAGATCCGTGGGACCGTCTCGCTGAATCTCGTCGATGTGCCGTGGCGGCGCGCGTTCGACACGCTGCTCGACGTCCACGGCCTGGCGATGGAGCGCCACGGCGACGTCATCTGGGTTGCGCCGCTCAGCGAACTGGCAGCGCGCGAGCGCCTTCGTTACGAAGCGCATGCGCGAGCAGCGGATCTCGAGCCGCTCGCCAGCCGTACGTTCGTTCTGCGCTATCCGCGTGCCGACGACGTCCGCAAGCTCCTGACCGGCACGGGCAGCCAGCGGGTGTTATCGAAGCGAGGTTCTGTCATGGCCGATGCCCGCACCAACCTGTTGTTCGTGACCGACCTGGACGCCCGTGTCGCGCAGATCGCAGAGCTGATCGCGCGCATCGACCAGCCGACGCCGCAGGTGATGATCGAGGCGCGCATCGTGGAAGGCGACACCGGGCTTTCGCGCAATCTCGGGGTGAAACTGTCGATGACGCCCACCGGCGACGCCGCTGCACGCGGCCTTGTAGCGGGCGCCGAGGGCGCGGTATTCGATCTATCGGCGGGGCCGATTGGCGGTTTCGACGCCGCGACGGCAGGTCTGACGCTATTCGCCGCGCAAGCTACACGCTTGCTGAACGTCGAGTTGAGCGCGCTGGAAAACGAGGGCCGCGGCGAGATTGTGTCGAGTCCTCGCGTGATCACAGCGGGTCGCGTGAGGGCGGTGGTCGAGCAGGGTACGGAATTGCCGTATCAGGCGAAAGTCGGCAATGGCGTCTCAGGTGTCCAGTTTCGCCGCGCCGCGCTGAAACTGGAAGTCGAGCCCCAAATAACCCCGCGTGGACACGTGATCCTGGATCTCGATGTATCGAAGGACAGCGTCGGCGAGCAGACGGCGGCGGGCCCGGCGATCAACACCAAGCACGTCCAGACGCGCGTTGAGGTGGAGGACGGGGGCACGGTGGCAATCGGCGGGATATATTCCACCGACGAGCGCGAAGATGTCACGAGGGTCCCGCTGCTCGGTAAAATCCCGGTATTGGGCTGGCTTTTTCGTCATACCGCGCGCCGTAATTCACGCAGCGAACTGGTCATTTTCATTACCCCGCACATCGTTCCAGCGCGTCTGTGAGGGCCGCCGGCAAGCCTTTCCGACTCGACAAAGCGGGGCTTTTGCCCTTAAGCTCCCGCACGAACGGGACCAGAATCGGGACCGGAATCAATGCAAAAGGAAGCGAGTTGGAAGCCGGGCAAGCGAACGCGAACGTATTTTTTGTCGGACTCATGGGGGCTGGAAAGACCACCGTGGGGCGGGCGGTCGCGCGCCGGTTACAGCGCTCTTTCATCGATTCCGACCACGAAATCGAGGCCCGAACGGGCGCGCGCATCCCGGTAATCTGGGAAGTCGAAGGCGAAGACGGTTTCAGGCAGCGCGAAGCGGATGTGATCGACGAGTTGTCGCGGCGCGAGAACATTGTGCTGGCAACGGGCGGCGGCGCGATTCTCCGCGCGGAGAATCGGGAACATCTGAAGAGTCGCGGGCTGGTGATCTACCTGCGCGCCACGCCGCACGAATTGTGGCAACGCACGCGACGCGATAAAAACCGGCCGCTGCTGCAGACGGACGACCCGCGCGGCAAGCTGGAAGCGCTCTACAAGACGCGCGATCCGCTGTATCAGGAGTGCGCGCATTTCATCGTGGAAACTGGCCGGCCGACCGTGAATAACCTCGTCAACATGGTGTTGATGCAACTGGAGATGGCCGGCATCGTGAAACCGGCTACGTCATAATGTCCGCCATGATTACCGTCAACGTCGAACTGGGCGATCGCGCCTACCCCATCCATATCGGCGCCGGGCTGATTGGCCGGACCGAGCTCTTCGCGCCGCATATCGCGGGCTCGTCGGTGGTCATTGTCACCAACACGACCGTCGATCCGCTTTACGGCGATGCGCTCCGCGTCGCGCTCGCGCCGCTCGGCAAGAAAGTCACGACCATCGTTTTACCCGATGGCGAGGCTCACAAGAATCTCGAGACGCTGAACCAGATCTTCAGCGCGCTGCTGACCGAGCGTGCCGACCGCAAGACCACGCTGATTGCGCTGGGCGGCGGCGTGATTGGCGACATGACGGGTTTTGCCGCCGCCAGTTATATGCGCGGCGTGCCGTTTATCCAGGTGCCGACCACGTTGCTCGCGCAAGTCGATTCATCGGTGGGCGGAAAGACTGGCATCAATCATCCGCTCGGCAAGAACATGATCGGCGCGTTTTATCAGCCGCAAGCGGTCATCGCGGATATTGGCGCGCTCCAGACGCTGCCGCCGCGTGAACTCGCCGCGGGTATCGCGGAAGTGATCAAGACCGGCGCAATTGCAGACAGCGAATTCTTCGACTGGATCGAGGCTAACATTCCGGCGTTGAACGATTGCGACGCCACTGCGCTGACGCATGCGGTGAAGCGCTCGTGCGAGGTGAAGGCTTCGGTCGTCGCGGCCGACGAACGCGAAGGCGGTTTGCGCGCCATTCTCAATTTCGGTCACACGTTCGGTCATGCGATTGAGGCCGGCCTCGGTTACGGCGAATGGCTGCATGGCGAGGCGGTTGGATGCGGCATGGTGATGGCGGCGGATCTATCCGTCCGGCTCGGCCGGCTCGACGAAGCGTCACGTAAGCGGCTCACGCGCGTGATCGCTGCGGCAAAGCTGCCGGTCAAGGCACCGGCGCTGGGCGCGGATCGGTATATCGACTTGATGAAGGTCGACAAGAAAGCCGAAGCAGGCGAGATCAAATTCATCCTGCTCGAGCGTTTCGGTAGTACGAAGATCACCGGGGCACCGGACGAGGTAGTGCGCGCAACGCTCGCGGCCAGCGTCTGAGCGGCTGAATTTCGCTGCGAGATGTCGGCGTTCAATCGGGGGTTAGTTTTCTTGGCGCTTGCCAGATATTGCCGGTAGCCATGGTGAAGAAGAAACCATCGCTTACGCAACACGCAAGCCGTACTACGCACTACCTTCCGGATATTGAGGCCATTCGCGCTGGCTTCGTTGACCCAGGTCGAGGCGCGGCCATCGCCATGAAGCACATGACGCCGGGTTGGAGCGACCGCCAAGCCGCGAGAGACAAGCGATTCGAGCATGGCGCTGACTTTCCATCGCGCTGACTCTGCACCATCAAACGCTGCACCGAAACAAAACCGTTGCCGCAGAGAACACGTTAAACCCACGACCAAGCCAAGTCCCAAGCAAGCAAAAACAAAGAAGCAAACAACGAAGCAACGATGATTCGGAGCAGCCGGTGAGCGACAAGACATTCCAGTTTTCCAGCATCACGCCGACGCCCTTCGCGCTCGAGGCGCATCTCGCCCCGTATGCCGCGCATTCGGCCGAGTCGCGTGGCCGCCGCTTCGAAGAAAAACCGCCTGTTGCGCGCACCGAGTTCCAGCGCGACCGAGATCGCATTGTTCACTCGACGGCTTTCCGCCGGCTCGAATACAAGACGCAGGTTTTCGTCAATCACGAGGGCGACCTGTTTCGCACGCGTCTGACGCACAGTCTGGAAGTCGCGCAGATCGCGCGCTCTGTGGCGCGCAACCTGCGCGTGAACGAAGATCTGGTCGAAGCCATTTCGCTGGCGCACGATCTTGGCCATACGCCGTTCGGCCATGCCGGACAGGATGCGCTGAATGAATGCATGCGAGATCACGGCGGCTTCGAGCACAACTTGCAGAGCCTTGTGGTTGTCGATGAACTCGAAGAGCACTACGGCGCGTTCGACGGTCTGAATCTCTGCTTCGAAACTCGTGAAGGCATTCTCAAACACTGCTCGCATGAAAACGCGCTGAAGCTCGGCGCGCTGGGAGAGCGGTTTCTCAATCGCAAGCAGCCGTCGATAGAAGCCCAGATCGCCAACGTTGCCGACGAAATTGCCTACAACAACCACGACGTGGATGACGGCCTGCGTTCCGGGCTGATCACGCTCGAGCAACTGGCCGATGTCGAGTTGTGGCAGACGCACTACGAAGTCGCGCGCGGCGAATATCCGGATATCGAAGGGCGAAGACTGATTCACGAGACCATCCGTCGAATCATCAACACGTTGATCGTGGATCTGATCGAGTCGACCAGCGAGAATCTGGCGCGCTTGAATCCGCAATCCGTCGATGACGTGCGCAATGCTCCGGCGCTCGTCACGCACAGCGAGCCCGTCGCGGCCCAGGCGACCGAACTCAAGCGCTTCCTGTACAAGAACCTGTATCGCCATTACCGGGTCATGCGGATGGCTAACAAAGCGGGGCGCGTGGTGAGCGGCCTTTTCAAGGCGTTCAACGACGACCCGCGCCTGCTGCCGCCGGCTTATCAGGCGCGCGGTCCGATCGGCGAGGAGTCTGCCAACGACCCCCGCGGCAGCGAGGCTGCTTCCGGCAGCACGCAGGCACGCCTGATCGCGCATTACATCGCGGGCATGACGGATCGATACGCGTTAAAAGAATATGGACGTCTATTCGTCATAGACGACAATTAGAATGCCGCGTTCCAGACGCGTTCTGCGTTTGTCCCAATCAAAAAAACTCCACCGGGGTTCGAGGAGAGGTTACTCATGAGTAGTCGCAAGTTATTGGTCAGCGCCTTTTCCATTGCCGCTGTATTTGCTTTTAGCGCCAGTCAGGCACAAGCCGCTACTGAAATCCAGTTCTGGCACGCGATGGAATCCGCGCTCGGCGAGCGCGTCAATGACATCGCAAACGATTTCAACGCGTCGCAAAGCGACTACAAGATCGTACCGGTCTTCAAGGGCAGCTACGATCAGACCATGGCTGCGGGCATTGCGGCGTATCGCAGCGGCAACGCGCCGGCCATCCTGCAGGTGTACGAAGTGGGCACGGCCACAATGATTCAGGCCAGGAAGGCCGTCATTCCGGTCTCCGACGTATTCAAGCAAGCCGGCGTTCCGCTCGATGAAAAGGCGTTCGTGCCGACCATCGCCAGCTATTACAGCGACTCGAAAACCGGTCACCTGATTTCGATGCCGTTCAACAGCTCCACGCCTGTCCTCTATTACAACAAGGACGCGTTCAAGAAAGCCGGTATCGATCCGACTCATCCGCCGAAAACCTGGGAAGAAGTCGCAGCCGATTCGAAAAAGCTGAAAGCGGTTGGCATATGCGGTTATACGTCGGGCTGGCAGAGCTGGATTCAGCTAGAGAACTACAGTGCGTGGCACGGACTGCCGTTCGCATCACAGAATAATGGCTTCGATGGCACCAACGCTGTGCTCGAATTCAACAAGCCGCTGCAGATCGCGCACATCCAGTTCCTGCAGAACATGGCGAAGGACGGCACATTCACGTACGTCGGCCGGAAGGACGAGCCGGTATCGAAGTTCTATAGCGGCGATTGCGGCATTCTCACCAACTCGTCGGGTTCGCTTGCCAACATCAAGAAGTACGCGAAATTCGATTTCGGCACGGGCATGATGCCGTACGACGCGAGCGTGAAGGGCGCACCGCAGAATGCGATTATCGGCGGCGCGAGTCTTTGGGTTCTGTCCGGCAAGGATGCTGCAACGTACAAGGGTGTCGCCAAGTTCCTGGCTTACCTGACGTCGCCGGCCGTTGCCGCCAAGTGGCATCAGGACACGGGTTATCTCCCGGTCACGACGGCCGCTTACGAGCTCACGCAAAAGCAGGGCTTCTACGAAAAGAATCCCGGCGCCGATACCGCGATCAAACAGATGCTGAACAAGCCGCCCCTGCCGTTCACGAAGGGCTTGCGTCTGGGCAACATGCCGCAGATCCGCACGATTGTTGACGAAGAACTCGAGCAGGTCTGGGCGGACAAGAAAACGCCGAAGGACGCGCTTGATTCGGCGGCATCGCGTGGCGACGACTTGCTGCGCCGCTTCGAAAAGGCCGGAAACTAAACTCGCCATGGAAAAACGATCGCGGTTCAATACGAGCCTGCTGCCTTATCTGCTGGTCGCGCCGCAACTCGCCATCACCGCGCTCTTTTTCCTGTGGCCGGCCGGCGAGGCGCTGTGGCAGGCCACGCAGACCCAGGACGCGTTCGGGACATCGAGCGAGTTTGTGGGGCTGGCGAACTTCAAGCAGATCTTCACCGATCCGCTTTACCTCGCGTCGTTCAACACGACCATCATCTTCTGCACGCTCGTGACCGTGTCGGGTCTCGTGATTTCGCTGCTGCTGGCCGCGTGCGCCGATCGGGTGACGCGTGGCAGGAAGCTGTACCAGACGCTTTTGATCTGGCCGTACGCGGTTGCGCCCGCGATTGCCGCTGTGCTGTGGTCGTTCCTGTTCAATCCGAGCATTGGTCTCGTGACCTATGCGCTCGCGAAATACGGCATTGTCTGGAACCACGCGCTCAACGGCTCCCAGGCCATGTTTTTGGTCGTGCTGGCGTCGGTGTGGAAACAGGTCAGCTATAACTTTCTGTTCTTCTATGCCGGTTTGCAGGCCATTCCGCGTTCGCTGATCGAGGCGGCCGCCATTGACGGCGCCGGGCCGGTACGGCGGTTCTTCGGCATTGCGTTGCCGTTGCTCTCGCCAACGAGTTTCTTTCTGCTGACCGTGAACGTGGTCTATGCCTTCTTCGATACCTTCCCGGTAATCGATGCAGCGACCGGCGGCGGTCCCGCCCAGTCCACAAAAACGCTTATCTACAAGATCTTCGCTGAAGGCTTCCAAGGTCTCGATATCGGCAGTTCCGGTGCTCAGTCGGTCGTGCTGATGGTGATCGTGGTGGCGCTGACGGTCGTGCAGTTCCGCTTTATTGAACGTCGGGTGCAGTACTCATGATCGAGAACCGTCGCGGTTTTGACCTGTTTTGCCACGCGGTGCTGATCGTGGGCGTGGTGCTGGTCGTGTTTCCGGTGTACATCGCGTTCTGCGCCGCCACGATGAGCGAAAAAGAAGTATTCAGCGTGCCGATCTCGCTCGTTCCGAGCACGCATTTGTTCGAGAACATCGCGAATATCTGGACGCACGGCAGCGGCAACGCGGCAGCGCCGTTCGGCCACATGCTGCTGAACAGCCTGGTCATGGCGCTGGTGATTTCGATCGGCAAGATCGCTATCTCCATGCTGTCGGCCTATGCCATTGTGTTTTTTCGCTTCCCGTTTAAAAACCTGGCCTTCTGGCTCATCTTCATCACGCTGATGCTGCCGGTGGAAGTGCGGATTTTTCCGACAGTCCAGGTCGTTTCATCGATGCATCTCAGCAACACGTACGCCGGCCTGACGCTGCCGTTGATTGCATCGGCGACGGCAACGTTTTTGTTCCGCCAGTTCTTCATGACGCTGCCCGATGAACTCATGGAGGCGGCGCGCATCGACGGCGCCGGCGCATTGCGGTTCTTGTGGGACGTGGTGTTACCGCTGTCGAAGACGAACATTGCCGCGCTTTTCGTGATCACGTTCATCTATGGCTGGAACCAGTATTTGTGGCCAATCCTGATCACGAGCGACCAGTCGCTGCAAACAGCGGTGGTCGGCATCAAGAGCATGATCGCTTCTGGAGACACCGCCACGGAATGGCATCTGGTCATGACGGCCACGCTGCTCGCCATGTTGCCGCCGCTCGCGGTCGTGCTGACGATGCAGCGCTGGTTTGTGCGCGGTCTCGTCGATTCCGAAAAATAACGGAGGCTCATTCAGTGATCCTTGAAGTTGCTCAATTGCCGGTAAAGGCAGGCGAAGAGGCCGCGTTCGAAACGGCGTTCGCTCAAGCCGAAAAGATCATCTCGGCGCAACCGGGCTTTCTCTCGCACGAACTCGTGCGCGGCGCCGACGCGAACAACTTTTCGCATTACGTGCTGCTCGTCCGATGGGAAACGGTCGCGGCGCATGAGGAAGGTTTTCGCGGCTCGGCCGACTACCAGACGTGGCGCGAGCTGCTGCATAAATTCTATGAACCGGGTGTCGCGGTCGCGCATTTTGCGACGGTCGCGGGCGCCCTTAAATGAAGGCGGGTCGATGGCTGCACTGAGCCTTCAAGGCGTCAAGAAAACTTACGACGGCAAACAGTTCGTTCTGCACGGCATCGACGTGGAAGTGACGGACGGCGAATTCGTCGTGATGGTCGGTCCGTCCGGCTGTGGAAAATCGACTTTGCTGCGCATGGTCGCGGGGCTGGAAAGCGTGTCCGAAGGGAAGATTTCCATCGGCGAGAAGGTGGTGAATACGCTTGAGCCGAAGGACCGGGACATCGCGATGGTGTTCCAGAACTACGCGCTGTATCCGCACATGAGCGTCGCGCAGAACATGGCGTACGCGCTGAAGATCGGCGGCGTGAGTAAATCGGAAATCGATCGGCGCGTGCAGAATGCCGCGAAGATTTTGGAACTGGAACCGCTGCTCGCCCGCAAGCCGCGCGAGTTGTCCGGTGGCCAGCGGCAACGCGTGGCAATGGGCCGCGCGATCGTGCGCGAACCGGCCGTTTTCCTGTTCGACGAGCCGCTGTCCAATCTCGATGCCAAGTTGCGCGTGCAAATGCGGCTGGAAATCCAGCGGCTGCACGCGCGTCTAGCGACTACGAGCCTTTATGTGACGCACGATCAGATCGAGGCGATGACGCTCGCGCAGCGCGTGATCGTGATGAATCGCGGCCGTGCCGAGCAGATCGGGCCGCCGACCGAAGTCTACGAGCGTCCGGCGACCGTATTCGTTGCGAGTTTTATCGGCTCGCCGGCAATGAATCTGCTCGAAGGCCGTGTCTCAGACGATGGCTCGAGTTTTGAAGTTGCGGGTAACGGGCCACGCTTGCCGCTCGCGGGCATGCAGTCGCTGCAACAGGATCTGAAGGGCCGTGAGTGGGTATTGGGCATTCGGCCGGAACACATGCTGCCCGAACAGCAGAGCGCGCATGTATCGTTGACGGTTGATTCCTGCGAACTCCTCGGCGCCGACAATCTGGCGCACGGACGTTGGGGCAAGCATGACGTCGCGGTGCGCTTGCCGCACGAACATCGTCCCGCGCGAGGCGACGCGCTGGAAGTGGCGTTGCCGGCGCATCGCCTGCATATCTTCGATCCGGCGACCGGCTTGCGCGTGAACTAGAACAGGAAAAACGATGAAAATCTGGCCCTATCCGCGCATCGTCGCGCATCGTGGTGGCGGGAAGGTTGCGCCGGAAAACACGCTTGACGGTATCGATACCGGCGCGCGGCTCGGTCTGAAAATGATCGAATTCGATGCGAAGTTATCGGCGGATAACGTTGTGTTTTTGCTACACGATGACCTGGTGGATCGCACATCGAACGGGCGTGGCACGGCGAAAAACCTTCGCTACGAAGAACTCGAGCAACTCGATGCCGGAAGCTGGTTCGATCCAAGTTTCGCCGGCGCGCGCATGCCGACGCTCGTCCAGGTCGCGGAACGATGTTTTGCGCACGGATTGGCGGCAAATATCGAAATCAAGCCATGCGAAGGGCGTGACGTTGAAACGGGTGTTTTAGTGGCGCAGGAAGCGGCGCGGCTGTGGTCAACGGCAGAACCGGCGCCGCTGTTGTCGTCGTTTTCATACGCTGCGCTTGAGGCCGCCACCGGGGCTGCCCCCGATCTGCCGCGCGGCATGCTCTACGAAGCCATTCCAGCCGACTGGCGCGCCCAGACCGCGGCGTTGGCGTGCGTATCGCTGCACGCGGATCACAAGACGCTGGACGAACGTCTGGTCGCGGAGATCAAGGACTCCGGCTTGCGGATCCTGGCCTACACTGTCAACGACCCGGAGCGGGCGCGTGAGCTTGCGAAGTGGGGCGTGGACGCGATCTGCACGGATCGTATCGATGTGATCGGCGCGGATTTCCTGGACTGAGCAAAGCGACGAACGGGCGCGAGCGAACAAAAGCCGCGCGCCGGAAGCGATTCCTGCGCGCGGTTTTTTCATCGATGCAGCAAATGGCTTAGCGGGCGCGGGCCAGCAATACGCCGGCTACCAACGCCAGGCCGCCAACCAGGGCAATGGTTTGCCACGGTTTGTCGTGAATGTAGGTGTCCGCATCGGCTAGCGCCGCATTCGCGCGGGCGCGAACGGCATCTTGTGTGTCGTTCAAACGTGCGCGTGCTGAGTCCACGCTCTTGCCCAGTTGAGCTCGCAATGCGGCGACGTCGGCCGACGTCCCTTCCGACAGCGTTTCTTCAATCTCCGAAATCAGCGTGCGCAATTCGCCGCCAATGTCCTGCGCCGCGTCTTTGCTGTGACGCGAAATGCGGCGTGCACGACGGCTGGTGGAGTTCCATGAATCTCCGAGGGCATCTCGCGTATTGGGGAATGCGTTCATAGGATCGCTCCGTCGATGGTGAATCGTGGATGGGCCGCGAAAGTGCGGAAAAACAAAAGGTGAGCAAGTTGGATGCCGGTTAGCGCGCGGCGTTCAACATTGCACGCTTGCGCGTTGTCACGCAAGGCATCCAGCGAAAAGGAAAGAATCAGGAAAAGTAGAAACTCCCCGGATCAACCCGGAAAATGGCTCGATGCGAGTCATATTTACAAGCGCGGAAAGACAAACGCCGTTGCGAGGATTCCTCGCAACGGCGTTTGTTTGATGACTTGCTTTGACGGAACAGCTGAAAACTTGAGCGGCGCTTAGAACCGCGCTTAGAACCGCGCCTAGAACCGATACCCGACGTTCAAGTACGTCACGATCGGGTTCAGCTTCAGTTTTGCTTCCGACTTCACGGTGAGCTCGCCAACCGGCGTCTGCGCCTGGGTTGTCAGCTTGGCCGTGGCGTGGAGGGGCACGAAGGAGATCGAGAAACCGGCGAACCAGTGCTCGTTGAACGAGTAAGTAAGGCCTGCATTAAACACGGGCGCCCACGAACTATCCGTCGATACGTCGGTCGGACCATGCAGTACGTTGGCTTCGAAGGCAGAATTCGTAATCTTCGCGTCGGTGAACCACACGCGCGTCACGCCAATACCCACGTAGGGGCGAATCTTCGATTGGGGCTGCATGAAGTAGTACTTCAGCAACAGTGTCGGGCTCCACTGCTTGGCCGAACCGAGGTTGCCATATTGCGAATACCCCTTTTCACCTTGCAAGTCGAATTTGGGTGGAATGCCAAGAACGAATTCGCCGGCAATATGGTCGGTGACAAAGTAGCCGGCCGTGAAGCCTGCGGTGTCGCCGCTAGAGAGACTTGCGCCGGTGTTAGGTACTTCAATGCCGATTGGCGATCCGCCTACGCTTGTTTCCTTGAGTGGGCCGCTACTGGAAATAGGAGCGAAATGGAACCAGCCTGTAGTGACGTAGAAAGTGTTCGCCGACTGGGCATGTGCCGCGCCAGACACGCACGCAAACGCGGCGACCCCCGTAACTACCCGTTTTATTTTCATTGAGTGCTCCTCCGAAAAAGCACGCTAATTATGAACAGAACATTTGAAACAAACCATGCTTCGCCTCAGAGCGTTTTCCCTAAGAAGAATGCGGGCTCTAATTGGATTAGCGCGGTGCCAGGCCCCTGACTTTTCCCGCTGACGCATGTCTTGCACGACTTGAACGAAAAATCTAAAGGTGGCCCAGAATGTGGCTTTGACGGACCGCCGGAATACCCGACCAACGCTCGACTAACGGAAAATCCAGCATGGCACGGCTAGCACGACTCTACGTTCCCGAACAGCCGCAGCACGTCATCTTGCGCGGTCTCGACCAGCAGCCCGCTTTCGTCGAAGCTCCGGACTACGAGCTTTTTATCGAATGCCTGCGCACGGCCTCCCGCGACCACCATCTCGCCATCCACGCTTATGCGCTGATGCCAGGCGCGGTACATCTGCTCGTCACTCCCCGCGACGAAGCGAGCCTCCCGAAAGCCATGCAGGCGGTCGGCCGGCGCTACGTTGCCCATTTCAATCGCCGTTATGCCCGTCGCGGAACCTTGTGGGAAGGCCGCTACCGCGCAACGGTGATCGAAGGTGAAACCTACTTCCTGCTGGCGAGCCGGGTGGTCGAGATGGCGCCCGTACACGCCGAACTTGCCACCCTGCCGCAAGACTACAAATGGTCCAGCTACCGCCATCACATCGGCTTGACGCTCGACAGCCTGATCACCGACCACCCGCTGTACTGGAAGCTCGGCAACACGCCTTTCGAGCGCCAGCGCGCCTATACGGAGCTGTGCGAACAGCCGCTCGATGAACGCGAAGCGAACCGGCTGCTTCAGGCGACGCTCAAGGGCTGGGTGCTCGGCAGCGATTCCTACCGCGAGTGGGCCGGGCGCGCCGCTAACCGTCGGGTCTCTCCGCTGCCTCGCGGCCGGCCGCGCAAGATTCGCGAGACTCCTCAGACCCGTTAACGGAGCTTTTACGCCGGAACTGAAGAGTCCCCGAAGAATGACTGAACGGCATGACGACAAAAATCGGCATGCCGTTTTATTTCATCAGAATTGATATGACACTAATTAAATGGAGCATTCGTGCACCAACTCGATAATAGGTGTCAGATCAACGCGTTTTGATTGCCAACTTTTTGATTCATCGCGTATATTTCGTTTTCCGGCTGTTCGTGACGCGATGCGTCAAATTGCACGACCGGCTTGCGATCATCGCTTCGTGTTTTTCGCCCAGGTTCAGGGTCTTGGCCTCCCGAAAGACGCGAGCAGCGCATAGAAGCAGCACACGAGCAGCATGTAAGCAGCAAGGCTCAAGCAAAAACATGTTCAACGGCCGCCCGCGGCCCCCCACAGAACACGGTGACCCATGAACGATCAACTGCCGCCGACTCTCGGTTCCGCTCCCGCCGCGCAGGGCATGTATGACCCAGAGAACGAACACGACTCCTGTGGCGTCGGCTTCGTTGCGCACATCAAGGGCAAGAAACGCCACGAAATCATCGAGCAGGGTCTGAAGATCCTCGAAAACCTCGACCATCGCGGCGCTGTCGGCGCCGACAAGCTGATGGGCGACGGCGCGGGCATCCTGATCCAGATTCCTGACGGGTTTTATCGCGAGGAAATGGCGAAGCAGGGCGTGACGCTGCCGCCGGAAGGCGAGTACGGCGTCGGCATGATCTTCTTGCCGAAGGAGAATGCGTCGCGTCTCGCATGCGAGCAGGAGCTGGAGCGCACGGTGAAGGCCGAAGGTCAGCTGGTGCTCGGTTGGCGTGACGTCCCCGTCGACGCCACCATGCCGATTTCGCCGACCGTGAAGGCCAGCGAGCCGCTGATCCGGCAGATCTTCATTGGCCGGGGCAAGGATATTGTGGTGACCGACGCGCTCGAGCGGAAGCTGTACGTGATCCGCAAGACGGCAAGCCATCGGATCCAGGCGCTCAAGCTCAAGCACGGCAAGGAATACTTCGTGCCGTCCATGTCAGCGCGTACCGTCGTCTATAAAGGTCTGCTGCTGGCCGGTCAGGTTGGCGTGTATTACCGCGACCTGCAGGACGAACGCACCGTCTCCGCGCTCGCGCTCGTGCACCAGCGTTTCTCCACGAACACGTTCCCCGCGTGGGAACTCGCGCACCCGTATCGGATGATCGCGCACAACGGTGAAATCAACACCGTGAAGGGCAACGTCAACTGGTTGAACGCGCGGACCGGCGCGATCGCCAGTTACGTGCTGGGCGACGACCTGCCGAAGCTCTGGCCGCTGATCTATCCGGGCCAATCGGACACGGCATCGTTCGATAACTGCCTTGAACTCCTGGTCATGGCAGGTTATCCGCTCGTCCACGCCATGATGATGATGATCCCGGAAGCGTGGGAACAGCACACGCTGATGGACGACAACCGCCGCGCGTTCTACGAATATCACGCCGCGATGATGGAGCCGTGGGACGGCCCCGCCGCGATCGCGTTCACGGATGGCCGTCAGATCGGCGCCACGCTGGACCGTAACGGCCTGCGTCCGGCGCGTTATGTCATCACGGACGACGACCTCGTGATCCTCGCATCGGAATCGGGCGTGTTGCCGGTGCCGGAATCGAAGATCGTGAAGAAGTGGCGTCTGCAGCCGGGCAAGATGTTCCTGATCGACATGGAGCAAGGCCGGATCATCGACGACAAGGAACTCAAGGACAATCTCGCGAACGGCAAGCCGTACAAGAGCTGGATCGACGCTGTGCGCATCAAGCTCGATGAAATCGAGCCGAAGGCCGAGGAAGTCGAAACGCAGCGTCGTGAGGCGGCCGCTTTGCTGGACCGGCAGCAGGCGTTCGGCTACACGCAGGAAGACGTCAAGTTCCTGATGGCGCCGATGGCGCAGCTGGGCGAAGAAGCCGTCGGTTCGATGGGGAATGACTCGCCCCTCGCGGTGATGTCCAACAAGAACAAGACGCTGTATCACTACTTCAAGCAGCTCTTCGCGCAGGTCACGAACCCGCCGATCGACCCGATCCGCGAGAACATGGTGATGTCGCTGGTGTCGTTCGTTGGCCCGAAGCCGAACTTGCTCGACACGACCAACATCAACCCGACTATGCGTCTCGAAGTCTCGCAGCCCGTGCTCGACTTCAAGGACATCGCGAAGATTCGCGCTATCGATAAATACACTGGCGGCAAGTTCAGCTCGTATGAGTTGAGCATCTGCTATCCGGTCGTGTGGGGCAACGAAGGCGTGGAAGCGCGCCTCGCTTCGCTGTGCGCGGAAGCCGTGGATGCAGTCAGGTCCGGCTACAACATGCTGATCGTCTCCGATCGCAAGATGGATCGCGACAACCTGGCTATTCCGGCGCTGCTTGCCACGTCCGCCATCCATACGCATCTCGTGCAGCACGGTCTGCGCACGAGCACGGGTCTGGTCGTGGAAACGGGGTCGGCGCGCGAGACGCATCACTTCGCATTGCTTGCCGCGTACGGCGCGGAAGCGGTGCATCCGTACCTGGCGCTGGAAACGCTCGCACAAATGGCCGAAGGCCTGAAGGGCGATCTTTCCGCCGATAAAGCCATCTACAACTACACGAAGGCGGTCGGCAAGGGCTTGTACAAGGTCATGTCGAAGATGGGTATTTCCACGTACATGTCGTACACCGGCGCGCAGATTTTCGAAGCGGTCGGGCTGTCCAGTGAACTCGTGGAGAAGTACTTCAAGGGCACGGCATCGAAGGTCGGCGGGATCAGCATCTTCGAAGTGGCCGAGGAAGCAATTCGCCTGCATCGCGAGGCGTTTGGCGAGAACCCCGTGCTCGCGACCATGCTCGATGCCGGTGGCGAATACGCGTATCGCGTGCGCGGTGAAGAGCACATGTGGACGCCGGATGCCATCGCCAAGCTGCAGCATTCCACGCGCAGCAACTCGTATCAGACGTACAAGGAATACGCGCACCTGATCAACGACCAGACCAAGCGTCACATGACGTTCCGCGGTTTGTTCGAGTTCAAGGTCGATCCGGCGAAGGCGATTCCTTTGGACGAAGTGGAACCGGCGAAGGAAATCGTCAAGCGTTTCGCCACCGGCGCGATGTCACTGGGTTCGATCAGCACCGAAGCGCACGCCACGTTGGCTGTGGCCATGAACCGGATTGGCGGGAAGTCGAACACGGGCGAAGGCGGTGAGGATGCAAACCGGTATCGCAACGAACTGCGCGGCATTCCTATCAAGAACGGCGACACCATGCGCTCCGTTATCGGCGAAGAAGTCGTCACGGACATTCCGTTGAAAGACGGCGATTCTCTGCGCTCGAAGATCAAGCAGGTTGCGTCCGGACGCTTCGGCGTGACGGCGGAATACCTGTCGTCGGCTGATCAGATCCAGATCAAGATGGCGCAGGGCGCGAAGCCGGGCGAAGGCGGACAACTGCCGGGTCACAAGGTCAGCGATTACATCGGCAAGCTGCGATATTCGGTGCCGGGCGTGGGTCTGATTTCGCCGCCGCCGCACCACGATATTTATTCGATCGAAGACTTGGCGCAGCTTATTCACGATCTGAAGAACGTGAACTCGTCGTCGAGCGTGTCGGTGAAGTTGGTGTCGGAAGTCGGCGTTGGGACCGTTGCCGCCGGCGTTGCCAAGGCTAAGGCCGATCACGTCGTGATCGCCGGTCACGATGGCGGCACGGGCGCTTCGCCGTTGTCATCGCTGAAGCACGCCGGTACGCCGTGGGAACTGGGTCTGGCCGAAACGCAGCAAACACTGGTGCTCAACCGCCTGCGTGGCCGTATCCGCGTGCAAGCCGATGGTCAGATGAAGACCGGCCGCGACGTGGTGATCGGTGCGCTGCTTGGCGCCGATGAATTTGGTTTCGCGACCGCGCCGCTCGTCGTGCAGGGTTGCATCATGATGCGCAAGTGTCACCTGAACACGTGCCCGGTCGGCGTCGCGACGCAAGATCCGGTGCTGCGCGCCAAGTTCACGGGCCAGCCGGAACACGTGGTGAACTTCTTCTTCTTTATCGCTGAAGAAGTGCGGGAAATCATGGCGCAGCTGGGCATCCGCAAGTTCGACGATTTGATCGGTCACGCCGAATTGCTCGATACGAAGAAGGGCGTCGAGCATTGGAAAGCGAAGGGCCTGGATTTCTCGAAGGTGTTCTATCAGGTGCCGAACGACGGCAGCATCGCGACGAAGCATGTTGAAACGCAAGATCATGCGCTTGAGAAGGCGCTGGATCATGTGCTGATCGAGAAGTCGAAAGCGGCTATCGAGAAGGGTGAGCACGTCTCGTTCATCCAGCCAGTGCGCAACGTGAACCGCACGGTCGGCGCAATGTTGTCCGGTTTGATCGCACGCAAGTATGGTCATGACGGCTTGCCCGACGACTCGATTCATATCCAGTTGAAGGGCACGGCGGGGCAGAGCTTCGGTGCGTTCCTGGCGAAGGGCATCACGCTGGACCTCGTCGGCGATGGCAACGATTACGTCGGCAAGGGTCTGTCGGGCGGGCGCATCATCATTCGCCCGACTAACGATTTCCGCGGCAAGTCGGAGGAAAACATCATCTGCGGCAACACGGTGTTGTACGGCGCGATTGAAGGCGATGCGTATTTCCGGGGTGTCGCGGGCGAACGTTTCGCGGTGCGTAACTCGGGCGCGACGGCGGTCGTTGAAGGCACCGGCGATCACGGTTGCGAATACATGACCGGCGGCACGGTGGTGGTGCTCGGCGAAACCGGGCGCAACTTCGCGGCGGGCATGTCGGGCGGCGTGGCATTTGTCTTCGATGCAGACGGCACGTTCGGTGGCAAGTGCAACAAGGCGATGGTCGCGCTCGATCCTGTCTTGCAGCAGGCAGAACAGGAACGCACCGTGGATCGGGCTTTGTGGCACACCGGCAAGACCGACGAAGCGTTGCTCAAGGACCTGATCGAGCAGCACTTCCAGTGCACCGGTTCGACGCGCGCGAAAGCGTTGCTGGAGAACTGGGACGCGTCGCGTCGTCAATTCGTGAAGGTCTTCCCGACCGAGTACAAGCGTGCGCTTGGCGAGTTGGGCGCGAAGAAAGCGAAGGATGCGATCGCGGCTTGAGTGTTCGCTGATCTGACTTAGTACGGCCCTTCGACCTTGAACGTCGAAGGGTGGATTAACCCCCAAATACAGAGAAAGAGAACCACATGGGCAAGGCAACCGGTTTTCTCGAGTTCGAGCGCCAGCATGAGACGTACGAAGCGCCGCTCGCTCGCGTCAAGCATTACAAGGAATTCGTTCACGCGCTGTCGGACGAGAACGCGAAGATCCAGGGCGCGCGCTGCATGGACTGCGGCATTCCGTTCTGCAACAACGGCTGTCCGGTGAACAACATCATCCCGGACTTCAATGACCTGGTGTTCCAGCAAAACTGGAAGACGGCCATTGATGTGCTGCATTCCACGAACAACTTCCCCGAGTTCACCGGGCGCATTTGTCCGGCGCCGTGTGAGACGGCTTGCACGCTCGGTATCAACGACGATCCAGTCGGCATCAAGTCGATCGAACACGCGATCATCGATAAAGCCTGGGCCGAAGGTTGGGTCGCCCCGTTGCCGTCGAAGCACAAGACCGGCAAGAAGGTGGCCGTGGTCGGATCGGGTCCCGCCGGATTGGCCGCTGCGCAGCAACTCGCGCGTGCCGGGCATGACGTGACGGTGTTCGAGAAGAATGATCGCGTCGGTGGATTGCTGCGCTATGGCATCCCCGATTTCAAACTCGAAAAGTGGCTGATCGATCGCCGCATGCGGCAGATGGAAGCCGAAGGCGTGACGTTTAAGACCAATGTGTTTATCGGCAAGGATCCGCTGCCGGGGCATATCGCGAATTCATCGCGTGAAACCATTTCGCCTGATCAGCTTCGCGAAGAGTTCGACGCTGTCGTGATTGCGGGCGGGTCGGAAACGCCGCGTGATCTGCCAGTGCCTGGACGTGAAATGCAAGGCATTCATTACGCGATGGAATTCCTGCCGCTGCAGAACAGGGTCAATGCTGGCGATACGGTTGTCGATCAGTTGATCGCCAAGGGCAAGCACGTTGTGGTGATCGGTGGCGGTGATACGGGTTCGGATTGTGTCGGAACATCGAATCGGCATGGTGCGAAGAGCGTGACGCAGTTCGAGTTGCTTTCGCAGCCGCCTGAGACCGAGAACAAGCCGCTGGTCTGGCCGTACTGGCCGATCAAGTTGCGGACGTCGTCATCGCACGAGGAAGGTTGTGAGCGCGATTGGTCGGTCGCGACGAAGCGCTTCGAAGGCAAGAACGGCAAGGTCGAAAAGCTGATCGCTGTGCGCGTGGAATGGAAGGACGGGAAGATGCAGGAAGTGGCGGGATCGGAGTTCGAAATGAAAGCCGATCTGGTGCTGCTCGCGATGGGCTTTACGCAGCCCACGTCGCCGGTTCTTGAAGCGTTCGGCGTGGACAAGGACGCGCGTGGGAATGTGAAGGCTTCTACCGAAGGGGAGAAGGCTTACTTTACGTCGGTGCCAAAGGTGTTCACCGCCGGCGATATGCGGCGCGGCCAGTCGCTCGTGGTTTGGGCGATCCGCGAAGGACGGCAGTGCGCGCGTTCGGTCGATGCGTTTTTGATGGGATCTAGTGAATTGCCGCGTTGAGATTTTTCTCCCGCGAATGGTCGTTGAAAAACCGGGCTCGATGTTGAACCCGGTTTTTTTATTGACGGTTCTGATTGAACCTCGCTCGCCAATGTTTCCGTTTCCGTCCGCCTCTATTACGACTTCTCCGATATCCCCCGCATGCCTATCAGCGCATGCTCATGCCCTCACAATTTCAGGGGCATGGAATGACCAACATCAAACGTTTGTCCAGCGGCGCGTTCCTATTTGCCGCCGTCGTTTCGCTCACTGCATCGGCTGAAACCGCGGGTCATGGCTGGACCTACGACGGCGAACACGGCCCTGCCCACTGGGGCGCAATGAGCGAAGCGTTCCACGCTTGCGAAAGCGGTCGTGCTGAGTCACCGATCAATATCGATGGTGCAAAGAAGGCCCCAGCCGATATGCCCCGCCTCAAGATCAACTGTCAGCCGCTCCCCATCGATATCATCAACACCGGCCACGCAGTTCAGTTCAACGCAACACCCGGCACCGACAGCATCACCCTCGGCGATCAGGCCTACCAGCTCGTCCAATTCCACTTCCACTCCCCGGGCGAGGAACATTTCGCCGGCAAGGACAGCGCGATGGACGCACATCTCGTCCATCGCTCCTCAGATGGCAAGCTCCTCGTGCTGGCTGTTCAATTCAAGATAGGTGCCCAACCTAACCCTGTCATCCAGGCGATGCTGGACCGAATTCCGAAAGAGCCGGGGGCCGAGTTCAAGGTGGACGCCGTGATGGTCAACCCGCTCGAGTTGCTGCCCAAACAAACGGGCTATTACACCTACAGCGGTTCGCTGACCACGCCGCCATGTTCGGAAGGCGTGACGTGGATCGAGTTCAAGGAATCGATGACTATCACTCAGCAACAACGCGATGCCATGCATCGTTTCTATCATGGCAATCAACGGCCGGTACAAGCCCTGAACGGGCGCGAGATATGGGAAGTGGAGTGATCTGACCATGGAAAGCGATCGCGTTTGAGAAACCACGCGCATCAAGAAAAAAGGCCCTTTAACGCGAGTTAAACGGCCTTTGCTGCTCAATAAATCACTTTCATCCCGTCATCTCACCCAAGCACCTTTCCGCGCGTTTCCGGCAGCAACAACGCGGCAACGATCACCAGCAAATACCCCGTCCCAGCCACAACGCCTATCGCTTTGACCAGCGACATTGCCTGCGACAACACGCCCACGAGAATCGGAAAAAACGAGCCGAGCCCGCGCCCGAGGTTGTAGCAAAACCCCTGTCCCGAGCCACGAATCGCATTTGGATACAGCTCCGATAAATACGCACCAACCCCAGCAAAAATACCTTGCACGACGATGCCAAGCGGGAAGCCGAGCAGCAGCATGGCGTGGTCGGTGATGGGGATCATGGTGTAGATCATCCCGAGCAGAAACGAGCCGATGGCAAACAGCACGAACGACGCGCGCCGCCCGATCTTGTCGCAGAGAATGGCTCCGAACACGTAACCCAGAAACGAGCCGACGATCAGCACCACGAGATAACCGCTCGTGTTGAACATGGACAAATGACGCTCGGTTTTCAGGTACGTCGGCAGCCATGTGGTGATGGCGTAATAACCGCCGAGCATGCCGGTGCACAACGCGCTGCCGAGCACGGTTGTCTTGAGATGCGAGCCTTTGAAGATATCGGAGAAAGTGGCGGTTTCAGTGCCGGCATCACGCGCCCGACGGGTCGCAAGATAGATCTCCGGGTCGCTCACATTGCGGCGAATGTAGAGGATCCACAGCGCCGGCAAGATGCCGATCCAGAAGCACGCACGCCAGGCGGTATCTTCCGGCAACAACGCGAAGAACGCCCAATAGAGAATCGCTGCTGCACCCCAGCCGAATGACCAACTGCTCTGCACGGTCCCCACGGCCTTCGCCCGATGCTGCGGCGAACGAATGGTCTCGGCCATCATCACGGTGACCACGGACCATTCGCCGCCGAAGCCCACGCCTTGCAGCGTGCGCGTGGCCAGCAACTGCCCGAATGAATGCGTGAAGCCGGAAAGAAACGTGAAGAACGCAAACGTGCCGATCGTCCACTGCAACACGCGGACGCGGCCGTATCGGTCGGAGAGAATGCCGGCGAGCCATCCGCCAACAGCTGATGAAATCAGCGAACTCGTCGCGATCATTCCGGCTTCGCTTTTCGTCATGCCCCACGTGGCAATCAGCGTGGGAATGAGGAACGAGTAGATCATGAAGTCGAAGGCATCGACGGCATAACCGCCGAAACCTGCGTAAAGCGTGCGGCGCTCGCGCGTCGTTAGCTCGGTGAACCACTCGAACGCTCGCAAATCCGATCTCCCGTTCAAAGCCTGCCATGCAGGCGCAGGAGCATTCTACGGTGCGTCGGTAAACGAGAAAAGCAGGCCAAAAAGAACCTGCTTTTGAAAACTTACACGGCGTTCATACGTACACTAACCAACCCCTTCGACCTCAAACCACCGCGCTTTCAACCCCCGCGCGCTCGATCTCGATCCGGCTCTCATGGAAGCCCGTCACCGACTCGCGATGCGCGACGCTGACGATCGCGGCGTTCGGCAACGCATCGATGATGGCCGTATAGATCAGCATCTCGTTCTCGGCATCGAGCGCGCTGGTGGCTTCATCGAGGAACATGAAGTCCGGCTTGTGCAGCAACACGCGGGCAGCCGCCAGCCGCTGTTGTTCACCCGGCGACATCATCTTCGCCCAATGCCCCGACTCCTCCAGACGCGTGCCGTACCCATTCAGGTTGCAGGCGCGCAAGGCTTGGCGACAGTCTTCATCGGAGAAGACTTCTGCCGTCGACGGATAACTCAACGCCGCCTTCAACGTGCCGATCGGCAAATAGCTTTGCTGCGGAATGAACATCAGCTTGGCGTCGACCGGCGCGTCGATGGTGCCATCGCCGAAAGGCCAAAGGCCGGCCAGCGCACGCATCAACGTGCTCTTGCCCGATCCGGACGGACCTTGCACAAGCCAGCGCGAGCCCGGCTTCACCACCACGTCTGCGACTGTCGCGAGTGGCGTGCCGTTCGGCAACGCGAGCTTCAGCCCGGTCGTGGTCAGCGCCTTCGTATCCGTGTAATGCAGGTTGATGCCGCCGTGGGCGGTCGCCGGCGAAATCGCTTCCTTGATGTGCGTGGAGCGCATCACGCGCTTGAATTCGCGCAACCGGTTCACGGTCGCGCGCCATTCGACCAACGTCGAATAACTATTGATGAACCACGAAAACGAGTCGCTGACCGTGCCGAACGCCGAACTGATCTGCATCAGTACGCCGAACGTGAAGGCGCCTGCGAAGTAGCGGGGCGCCGCGACCATGATCGGGAAAATAATCGCGATCTGGCCGTAAAAGGACAGCACGAAGGTCATCCGCCGCGTGTACTTCATGATCTGCCAGTAGTTCTGGCGGATCGTTTCGAAGATACCCTTGGCGTTAGTGTTTTCCGTCTCGATGCCGTCATAGAACGCGATTTGCTCGGCGTTCTCACGAATACGGATCAGGCCGAAACGGAAGTTGGCCTCCACTTTCTGCGCCTGGTAATTAATCGATACCAACGGGTGGCCGAAACGCTGAATCAGGAGCGAGCCGAGCACTGCGTACAGCGCGGCGGCCCAGACCATGTAGCCCGGAATGGTGATCGGCGTGCCGAACAGCGAGAAGGTCAGCGCGCCCGCCAGCGTCCACAAAATCGTGATGAAGGTCACGAGCGTGACGAGCGTGGATAACAAATCCAGCGACAACGACAACGTGGTTGTCGCGAAAGACTGCAGGTCGTCGCTGATCCGCTGGTCGGGGTTATCGGCGAGACGATCGCGTTCTATACGATAGAAGGCTTTATCGCCGAGCCATTGTTCGAGGTACCGGTGCGTGAGCCATTGGCGCCACCGGAAGCCGAGCATTTGCCGCAAGTACCGCCCGTACACGGCGAGCAGGATGTACGCGAACGCGAGGCCAGCGAAGATCAGCAGCAAGCGCGGAAACTCAGCGACCCTCTTGGCCTGCAGCGTGTTGTAGAAGTCCGCGCTCCACGTGTTCAGGCGCACGTTGATATACACGACCGTCATGTTGATCGCGATGATCGCAATCAGCAAAAGCCATGCAATGCCGCGTTCTTCCGATACCCAGTAAGGTTTGATAAGACTCCACGCCGACACTTTGTCGGCGTTTTGTTCTGTGTTGTCGGGAGTGGTGGTGGTCATGAGCTTCCTGAAGGCGTGCCGGCTCGGCGGCAGGTTGTAACTTGGCGGTATCGATGCGGATGGTCCTGCTCCGTCCCAATGATCAAGGCCACTAAAGACGACGCGCGCCGCAGCATTGTTTCGGGCGTGACTTAAGTGTTCCTTAATCCAGGTCCGGCTGAGCTATCGCAACCCAACGGCGGGCCTTGCGCGTGGGCTGCAGACGAACTCGGGCATTCGCGGCATTGTGCCAGAGTGCGCGCAGCATCAACGAAAGGAAAGGCTGTCCAGTTTGTCTGCGCGGGCTCGCCGGCTGATCCCTGATGTGGGGGAGCGCGTTTGCGGGTCGTTTCGCTTTTATGTTTTAATGATCGATGACGAAACAGGGGTGCTTCGGCACGCGTCTCCCTTGAAAACAACGGAGAAACGCGCGGCGAGGCTGAGAGAGTCCCTTTGCACCCGATCCGGGTAATACCGGCGAGGGAAGTTTCCGGAAACCGCCGCGTTTCCAGTTTCTTCCAGTATTGGCTGGCGCAGGAGCCGCAAGTAATGCGCTCCCTAGCCGCTTTCTCGCCGTGGTTTCGTCCCTGAAATATGTTTTGTACGCCGTGCGTGCAACCAGGGTTCGAAACGGGCATTCCCCCCCTATCTCGATTTCCGTGCCGTGCTCCGTGCGTTCTGCAGCGTTTGCTGAGGAGGCGTTGTCATTGTGAAGACCGTCGTGCATTCCACTCGTTCCCGAGCGTCCGGGCGAGACGATTTTGCCGTCGTGGGCGGGGGCTTGTGCGGGCGGCTGGTCGCTTGGCTGCTGGCGGGTGCGGGGCACCGGGTGGCGCTGTATGACCGCGGCGACGCCGCCGGCACGCAATCGGCCGCGTGGGTCGCCGCGGCCATGCTCGCGCCGCTCGCCGAGGCCGCCAGCGCTGAATTGCTGATTACCGAACTCGGAGCGGCATCGCTTGAGCGCTGGCCGGGTTTTATCGCCGAGATGCCGGAGCCGGTCTTCTTTCAGCGCAATGGCACGCTGGTCGTCTGGCATGCGGGCGACCGCGCCGAGGCGCCGCTGTTCGAGCGCCGTTTGCGCGCGAACGCGCCCGCCGAGCTTTTCCACGATGGCTTCGTCAAACTCTCCGGCGCGCAAGTCGCGTCGGCGGAACCGGCGCTTGGCACGCGTTTCCCGCAGGGCTGGCTGCTGCCGAACGAAGGCCAGCTCGACAACCGGCAAGCGCTGACAGCGTTGGCAGCGGGTTTGGCCGAACGTAACGTCGATCTTCACTGGAATACATCAATCGATACCGATACCCCGCCGGATGCGCATTTCGTCATCGATTGCCGGGGGCTCGGCGGCAAGCCGGCATGGCCCGCGCTAAGGGGCATTCGCGGTGAAGTCGCACGCGTGCATGCGCCGGGTATCGGCCTGACGCGGCCGGTGCGTTTGCTGCATCCGCGTTATCCGCTTTATATCGCGCCGAAGCAGGACGACCTTTACGTGATCGGCGCAACCGAAGTGGAAGGCGAAGACATGTCGCCGATGACCGTGCGCTCAGCGCTCGAACTCCTGAGCGCGGCGTTCGCGGTGCATCCGGGTTTCGGCGAAGCGCGCATTCTCGAACTCAACTCGCAATGCCGGCCGACCTTGCCCGACCATCGTCCGGCAATTGTCTGGGACGGCGCACGAACCTTGCGAGTGAACGGACTGTATCGACACGGTTACATGATCGCGCCCGAAGTCGCCGATTCCGCCCGTGCGCTGGCCGAAGCGCTGCTCGGCGGCGCGATCACCAACCCCGATTCCTTCGACGACTGGCGCCGCCGGGCCCGCTGGTCCGCCTTGATGCGCTGCGAACACGCGGCGCCTGTGCTTTGACTTTCATCATGAACATTCACATCAATCAGCAGTCTTTTTCCGTGCCCGACGCGGCCACCGTCACCGACGCCCTCGCGGCCTTCGGCGCAAAGCCGCCGTTCGCCGTGGCCCTGAACGGGCAATTCGTCGCGCGCGGCGAACACGCATCGAAGGCGCTTGCGGCCGGCGACAAACTCGACATCGTCTCGCCGGTTGCCGGCGGCTGAGCACTATTAAAAGGAATCGAATCATGACTTCCACCATCACCACAGCGGACAGCCTCACGCTCTATGGCACGTCATTCCCGAGCCGGGTGCTGCTGGGGACATCGCGTTATCCGTCGTTGCAATCGCTGTCGGATTCCATCGATGCCGCCTGTCCCGGCATGGTCACCGTCGCGTTGCGGCGCCAGTCGAACACAGGCGAAGCCGGTTTCTTCGATGTCCTCAAGCGTCACGGCGTCGCGTTGTTGCCCAATACGGCTGGCTGCCAGACCGTGGACGAAGTGCTGACCACGGCGCGCATGGCCCGCGAACTCTTCGATACCCCGTGGCTGAAGCTCGAACTGATTGGCGACGATTACACGCTGCAACCCGATCCGATCGGCCTCGTGGAAGCCGCTGGCATATTGATCCGCGAAGGTTTCAAGGTGCTGCCCTATTGCACGGAAGATCTGGTGATTGGCCGTCGTCTGCTTGATGTCGGCTGCGAGGCGTTGATGCCTTGGGGCGCGCCAATCGGGACAGGGAAAGGTGTGACGAATCCCTATGGATTGCGCACGTTGCGCGAGCGGTTGCCGGATGTACCGCTTATCGTTGATGCCGGTCTTGGCGTGCCGTCGCATGCTTGCCAGGTGATGGAATGGGGTTTCGATGGCGTGTTGCTGAACACGGCCGTCTCGCAAGCGACGTTTCCGCCGCAAATGGCGCGCGCGTTTGCGCTGGGCGTCGAAGCGGGGCGGATGGCTTATCTCGCCGGGCCAATGGCCGAACGGGATAGCGCACAAGCGAGCACGCCGGTGGTCGGCATGCCGTTCTGGCATCAAGACGGGAGTGCTGTATGAGTACGGTGTTGCTGGATAAGGAAGTGTTTTGGCCGCCCGCCGATGAACTGCTCGAAGCCGCCGAGCGAATCCGGCGGCGGCTGGGCGAGTGGCCGGCCGCATCGAAGTCATGGCGAATCTGCCTGAGCGAGCCGGATCATCCGCGCTCGGGAGATTTGATCGTAGGCGCCGGCGATGAACCGCTGCCGGACGGAGTTGGGCGCCTGGAAGTAGAAGTGGGCCGGGCGACGCTGTATCTGGATAACGCCGAATACGCGCTGGAAGGGGATTGGTCGGACGATTGGCCAGCCGCGCTGGCCGCGTTCCTTGATTGCGGTTTCGAGCCTCACGACGCGCTCGTGCTGGCGTTCGCGTGGCGTCCGGCCAATCTGGATCAACTCGACGCGTGGCCCATCGATTTTTCCACGTTCCCAAAGGTCGCCAACTTACCGGGGGCACCGTCGAAGCCGTTCCCCCCTTGTCCGGACAAGCTCGGTCTTTATCCGGTCCTGCCAAGCGCGGAGTGGGTCGAACGCGTTCTCGACCAGGGTGTCCGAACGGCACAACTACGCCGCAAGACCACCGATTCCGGCGATTTAAAACAGGAAATCGAACGGTCGGTGGCGGCCGGCAAGAAACACGAGGCGCAGCTTTTTATCAACGATCATTGGCAGGCAGCGATCAAGGCCGGCGCATATGGCGTGCATCTCGGGCAGGAAGACGTGGACACGGCCGACCTGAACGCGATCGCCGAAGCGGGTTTGCGCCTCGGCCTGTCGACGCATGGCTACTATGAAATGCTGAAAGCGCTGCATTTCAAGCCGAGCTACCTCGCCCTCGGCGCCGTGTTCCCGACCACGACCAAGATCATGCCGACGGCGCCCCAAGGTTTGTCGCGTTTGGCACGGTATGTGCGCTTGCTCGACGGCATCGTGCCGCTCGTTGCGATCGGTGGGATCAACGGCTCGGTCTTGCGACAAATTATGTCAACCGGTGTAGGAAGCGCAGCAGTCGTGCGTGCCGTTACAGAGGCGCCCGATCTGACCGCCGCCATTTCTGCGCTGCAACACGAATTCGGGCGATAATGCCCCGGATTCGGAAAAAAGTTCAGCCCGCTAAACCAGTCGAAAGGGACCGCCACGACACCTGTCATGCAGAGGCCCTATAATTCGGCCTCTTGTGTAAAAGGATCGTCAGCCTCCGTGTCAGCTTCTCCCGAGACCTTGCTAGAGCTTCGCGACGTCGATTTCGGCTACGGCGACCGGCTCGTATTATCGAACCTGAACATGCGCTTCAAGCGCGGTCAGGTTGTGGCTGTCATGGGCGGTTCCGGCTGTGGCAAGACGACCGTGTTGCGCTTGATTGGCGGGTTGGTGAAGGCCAGACGCGGCCAGGTGTTGTTTGGCGACAAAGACGTCGGCACGCAGAATCGCGATGGTCTTTACGAGCTTCGCCGCAAGATGGGCATGCTGTTCCAGTTCGGCGCGCTGTTTACCGACCAATCCGTATTCGATAACGTCGCATTCCCGCTGCGCGAACACACCGATCTCCCTGAAGAACTCCTGCGCGACCTCGTGCTGATGAAGCTCAACGCGGTCGGTTTGCGTGGTGCGCGCGATCTCGCGCCATCGGAGATATCAGGCGGCATGGCCCGTCGCGTGGCGCTTGCCCGGGCCATTGCCTTGGATCCCGAACTGATGATGTACGACGAGCCGTTCGCCGGCCTCGATCCCATTTCGCTCGGCATCACGGCGAATCTGATCCGCACGCTGAACAGTGCGTTGGGCGCCACGTCCATCCTGGTGACGCACGACGTGCCCGAATCGTTCGCCATTGCCGATTACGTGTATTTCATCGCGAACGGCGGCGTTCTCGCTGAAGGCACGCCGGCGCAATTGCGGGCGTCCCAGGAACCGTCGGTACGGCAGTTTATCGACGGTACGCCGGACGGCCCGTTCAAATTTCACTATCCAAGCACGACGCCGCTGGCGGCGGATTTTGGACTCGGAGCAAAGGCATGATCAGCGCCATCGGACGCACGGTGCTCGGCAGCTTCGGCACCATTGGCTACGCCACGCGCATGTTCCTGCGCCTGGTCGTCGAATTTTTCCCGTTGATGCGCCGGCCGCGTCTTGTCACGAAACAGATCCTGTTTGTCGGTAACTATTCGCTGCTGATCATCGCGGTTTCCGGCTTGTTCGTGGGTTTTGTGCTCGGTTTGCAGGGTTATCTCACCCTTAACCGATACGGCTCCGAGCAAGCGCTCGGCCTCCTGGTCGCGCTCTCGCTGGTACGCGAACTCGGGCCGGTGGTGACCGCGTTGCTGTTCGCGGGCCGCGCGGGAACGTCGCTCACTGCTGAGATCGGCCTGATGAAAGCTGGCGAGCAGCTCACCGCCATGGAAATGATGGCCGTCGATCCGCTCAAAGTGGTGGTGGCCCCGCGCTTTTGGGCCGGCATCATCGCCATGCCTGTTCTGGCTGCCATTTTCAGCGCGGTCGGTATTTTCGGCGGTTATGTGGTCGGTGTGCTGATGATCGGCGTGGATTCGGGCGCGTTCTGGTCCCAGATGCAAGGCGGTATCGACGTATGGAGCGACGTGGGCAACGGCGTGATCAAGAGCCTGGTGTTTGGCTTTGCCGTCACGTTCATCGCGCTGTTCCAGGGTTATGAAGCCCAGCCGACGCCGGAAGGCGTTTCGCGCGCGACCACGAAAACAGTGGTGTACGGCTCGCTGGCCGTGCTCGGGCTGGATTTCCTGCTGACCGCGCTGATGTTCAACTGATTACTCCGGGACGTTGCGCGACGCGCTGTGCGTGGCGATTCGGTTCACCGGTTCGTGGACGTTGTGAAGGGCACAGTCCTTCACGCAAAAAACTGCGACAAGATTCTTTGGGAAGACGATGAAAAAGACTGCTGCTCTCGACTTTTGGGTCGGCCTCTTCGTGGTGCTGGGTTTCGTGGCGCTGTTATTCCTGGCGTTGAAGGCGGGCAACATGAGTTCGCTGTCGTTTCAGCCGACCTACGCGGTCAAGCTGAAATTCGACAATATCGGCGGACTGAAGCCGCGTGCGCCGGTGAAGAGCGCGGGCGTGACGGTGGGTCGTGTGGATACCATCGGTTTCGACCAGAACACGTATCAGGCGCTGGTCACGATCGATCTCGACCAGCAGTATCAGTTTCCGAAGGATTCGTCGGCGAAGATCCTGACGTCGGGCTTGCTCGGTGAGCAGTACATCGGCCTGGAGCCGGGCGGCGACGACCAGATGCTCAAGGCGGGCGACACCATTTCGATGACGCAATCGGCGGTCGTGCTTGAAAATCTGATCGGGCAATTCCTGTACAACAAGGCGGCGGATTCCGGCGCTTCGAAGAGTCCGGCGAGCGCTGCCGCACCTGCTGCAACGCCCGCTGCACCAACATTCCCGGGTGCGGCGAGTGCGATGGGCGCGAGCGCGGCGGCTCAATAAAAGCCGCCCGACAAGTCGCTTAATGAGCCAGGAAATTCCAGGCAGTCGAAGGCCGGCCGATCTCGCAGCGCAAGGCCGCCTTCGGGTCAGCATCAATAAGGAGAAAAAGAAATGCAGGCAATGCGCGTAAGCAGCGCGGCTGTGATGGTGGCGGTGGCGATGCTTGCCGGGTGCGCAACCGTTACAACACCGACCAAGGGCGATCCGTTCGAGAGCTACAACCGGACGATGTTCACGATCAACGACAAGATCGATGAAGTCGCGCTCAAGCCGATTGCGAAGGGCTACGTGTACGTAACGCCGCAGCCGGTGCGCGACAGCGTCACGAACTTCTTTGGCAATATCGGCGATATTTATACGGCTGCAAATAATCTGGTGCAGTTGAAGATTGCAGACGGCGTGTCGGACATCATGCGCGTCGTGATGAACTCGATCTTCGGCGTGGCGGGCTTGTTCGACGTAGCGAGTGTTGCCGGACTGCCGAAGCACACGCAGGATTTCGGCTTGACGCTCGGCCATTACGGCGTGCCGGCGGGTCCGTATGTCGTGTTGCCGTTGCTGGGACCCAGCACGGTGCGTGATACAGCAGGAACGGTTGTCGATTATTTCGGCAGCGTGACCAGCTATGTCGATCCGACCTGGTTCCGTACCACGCTGTTCGGCGTGCAACTGGTCAACACGCGGGCGAACTTGCTTGGCGCCGGCGATGTACTGTCAGACGCAGCGCTCGACAAGTATTCGTTCGTGCGTAATGCGTATCTGCAGCGTCGTCAGTACCTGATCACCGGTAATAGCAGCATGGGCGACAGCAATGAATCGCTGCCGAAGTACGAAGATGTAGACGGCGGTGCGGCAGCAGGCGCGGCGCCTGCTTCAGCAACCACTGCGGCGCCCGAGGCGGCATCAGGAGCGGAAGCAGCTTCCGGTGCGGCAGCCGCGAGCGAGCCCGGCGCGACTTCAGTGCGGCCGGACCAGATGGTGCCTCCGCGGATTCCGTCGTTCCCGTCGTTCAGGCTGCGTTAAAAGCATGCAGGATGACGACCCGGTAATATAACGAAAGCCTTTTGATGGCCGAATAGAGCGTGGAGGATGAACTCATGGTGAACGCCGCGCTCAAACCCAGGCCACTTTTTTTGCAGAGTCCGTAAATGAAAAAACTATTTCTACTTCCCCTGTTTGCAGTGCTGATGGCGTTTTGCAGCGGTGCGTTCGCGCAGGCCGCCGACATGTCCACCCCGGACGGGCTGGTCAAGACGGTGACGTCGCAAGTGCTTGATCAGATCAAGGCCGACAAGCAGATCCAGTCCGGCAACATCACGCGCATCACACAACTGGTCAACGAGAAGATCCTGCCGTACACGGACTTCACGCGGACCACGCGTCTGGTCATGGGACGCAACTGGAATACGGCGACGCCGCAGCAACAGAAAGACATCGTCGAGCAGTTCAAGATGCTGCTGATCCGTACGTATTCGGGTGCGCTTGCGCAGGTTCGCGACCAACAGGTCCAGTACAAGCCGTTCCGTGCCGATCCCAGCGACACAGATGTGGTGGTGCGTTCGGTGGTGCTGAACAACGGTTCGCCGATCGAGCTCGATTACCGACTGTATAAGACGCCGCAGGGCTGGAAGGTCTATGACATCAACGTGCTCGGCGCGTGGCTGATCCAGGCTTACCAGCAGCAGTTCAACGAGCAGATCCAGCAACACGGCGTTGAAGGGCTGGTGCAGTTCCTCACGCAGCGTAATCAGCAACTGGCGAACGGCAAGGCATCGTGAATCGCTTCGAAACCGCCGCGACGCTCACGCACGAGAGCGCAAGAAGCGCGCTCGACGCGGGTTTGTCGCGTATCGCCGCGGGCGCGACCGAAGTCGATTGCGCGTCGCTCAAGCAATTCGATTCGTCGGCGCTCGCCGTCCTGCTCGCGTGGCAACGCGCGGCAGCGGTGCGCGGCGCGGCGCTTACTGTCGTCAACCTTCCCTCCGGGCTTGCCAGTCTCGCGCAAGCCTATGGCGTAGACACGCTCCTCACCTTCCGACATTGACCCTGTCCTGCTGAAACATCGGCGCGATTCGATATTGATCGAACGCGCCCCGCAGGGTTCGCAGGGTTGTCACGGACTAGCTAGCGGCGAAGCTCTGCCGCGTTTGGCCTATAATCAACCGTTTTTTCGGCCTGCTATCCGCCTTTCAGTCTTGTAAAGGCCGGTTCTGGTTCCGATCCGCACACATCGAGGCGCAGCCCCGCCGGCGCGCGCACTGTCATGTCAGCCATAGAAATACGCAACGTCAAGAAGCGCTACAAAGAGCTGCAAGCGCTCAAAGGCGTGAACCTCGTCGTCGAAGAAGGCGAGTTTTTCGGCCTGCTCGGCCCCAACGGCGCCGGTAAAACGACCCTTATCAGCATCCTCGCAGGCCTCGCGCGCGCCGATAGCGGAGCGATCTCCGTGCTCGGCCACGACGTGGTGACGGATTTCCGCCAGGCGCGCCGCTCGCTGGGCGTGGTGCCGCAGGAACTCGTCTTCGATCCGTTTTTCACCGTCCGCGAGTCGCTTCGTATCCAGTCCGGTTATTTCGGGCTGCGCAAGAACGACGACTGGATCGACGAAATCATGGCCAATCTCGATCTCACCGAGAAAGCCGACGTCAATACCCGCGCACTCTCGGGCGGCATGAAGCGCCGCGTGCTGGTCGCTCAGGCGCTGGTTCACAAGCCGCCGGTGATCGTGCTCGACGAGCCGACCGCGGGCGTCGATGTCGAATTGCGCCAGACGCTCTGGAAATTCATCTCCCGGTTGAATCGCGAAGGCCACACCATCGTGTTGACCACGCACTATCTTGAAGAAGCCGAGGCGCTGTGCGACCGGCTCGCCATGCTGCGTCGCGGTGAAGTCGTCGCGCTTGAACGAACCAGCACACTGTTGCAGCGTTTTGCGGGCATGCAGCTTTCGTTGCGTTTCTCGCACGGCGTATTGCCCGCTGAATTGCGTGCGCTGGAAGTCGATCCCCGCGCTGCCTCCGGGACCAACCATTTGCTGCGGCTCGCCAGCTACGACGACGTTGAGCCGATTCTGGCGAAATGCCGCGCGGCGGGCTGCGCGTTCGATGAAATCGATGTACGCAAAGCCGATCTGGAGGACGTGTTCGTGCAGGTGATGAATGAGCCGGAAGTGGTCGAGGGCCTTTCATGAGCGGCTTTCGTACCCTGTTCTACAAAGAACTCCTGCGCTTCTACAAAGTTGGGTTTCAAACGGTGCTCGCGCCGGTCATCACGGCGCTTTTGTACCTGATGATCTTCGGGCACGCGCTGACGAATCACGTCGAGGTGTATCCGGGCGTGGCGTACACGAGCTTCCTCGTGCCGGGCCTCGTGATGATGAGCGTGTTGCAGAACGCGTTTGCGAACAGTTCGTCGTCGCTGATCCAGTCGAAGATCACGGGCAACCTCGTATTCGTGCTGCTGCCGCCGCTGTCGCACTGGGAAATGTATTTCGCGTATGTGCTTGCGTCCGTCGTGCGCGGGATCGCGGTCGGTTTTGGCGTGTTTATCGTCACGGTCTGGTTTATTCCCATGAGCTTTGCCGCGCCGTTCTACATTCTCGGCTTTGCGATCCTTGGCTCCGCAATTCTAGGAACGCTCGGATTGATCGCCGGCGTCTGGGCCGATAAATTCGACCAGCTGGCCGCATTCCAAAACTTTTTGATCATGCCGCTGACTTTTCTATCGGGCGTGTTTTACTCCACGCATACGCTGCCGCCAGTTTGGCGCGAAGTGTCGCGGCTGAATCCGTTCTTCTACATGATCGACGGATTCCGCTATGGCTTCTTCGGCCTGTCCGACATCAATCCGCTCGTGAGCCTTGGCATTGTCAGCGGGTTTTTCATCGTTCTGGCGGGAATCGCCCTGCGCTTGCTGGCAAGCGGTTACAAATTGCGTCACTAATCAGTTCGCTTAATTTTCAGGAGACTTCCATGTTGCCGACTCCGGAACAAGTGAAGGAATACATTGCTGGCGGCCTCGCTTGCCAGCATGTCGAAGTAGAAGGCGACGGCCAGCATTTCTTCGCGACCATCGTGAGCGACGCATTCGAAGGCAAGCGGCCCATCGCTCGCCATCAACTCGTCTACGCGGCGCTCGGCGACCGCATGCGCGCGGAAATCCACGCGCTAAGCATGAAAACGCTGACCCCGGCCGAGTGGAAACCCGTCTGAGCAGCGTTCCTTACATTTGATGATGTCAACGCATCACCCGTAACCGACTGGCTGAAAATTTAGTGCGATTCACTCAAGACAACCGCGACGCCGATAACGGCGCTGCAGCAGGAAGCTCCGTAGAAGGAACGCCAGGCATGGACAAACTCGTGATTGTCGGGGGCGCGAAGCTCTCGGGCGAAATCGTTGTATCGGGTGCGAAGAATGCGGCGCTGCCCATTCTTTGCGCCGGTCTGCTCACGGCTGACGACGTGCATCTGGAAAACGTGCCCAACCTGCAAGACGTGCGCACGATGCTCAAATTGCTCAACCAGATGGGCCTGCGTTCTGAATCAGCGGACGGGAAGGTCTGGCTGAATGCATCGAAAGTCGACAATCTGGTTGCGCCCTACGAAATGGTCAAGACCATGCGCGCGTCCATTCTCGTGCTCGGGCCGCTGCTCGCACGGTTCGGCGAAGCGAAGGTGTCGTTGCCGGGTGGCTGCGCCATTGGCGCGCGTCCTGTCGACCAGCACATCAAGGGCCTTCAGGCGATGGGCGCCGAGATCACGATCGAGCACGGCTTCATTGAAGCGCGGGCGAAGCGGCTGAAGGGCACGCGCATTGTCACCGACATGATCACCGTCACCGGCACGGAAAATTTGCTGATGGCGGCCGTGCTCGCGGAAGGCGAAACGGTTATCGAAAACGCGGCGCGCGAGCCCGAAGTCAGCGATCTCGCGAATCTGCTCGTCGCGATGGGCGCAAAGATCGATGGGATCGGATCGGACCGGCTGGTGATTCATGGTGTCGACAAGTTGCACGGCGCGCGCCATTCGGTCGTGCCGGATCGGATTGAAGCGGGCACGTTCCTGTGCGCGGTCGCAGCGACCGGCGGCGACGTCACGTTGCGCAACGTAAATCCATCGCTGCTCGAAGCCGTGATTGAAAAGCTCCACGAAACGGGTGTATCTATTGAGGAAGGCGAGAACTGGCTACGCGTGCGGATGAACAAACGGCCGACGGCGGTCAGCTTCCGTACATCGGAATACCCGGCGTTCCCCACCGACATGCAAGCTCAGTTCATGGCGCTCAACACGCTCGCGACCGGCACGTCGCAAGCGGTGGAAACCATCTTCGAGAACCGTTTCATGCACGTGCAGGAACTGAATCGGCTGGGCGCCAGCATTACCATCGACGGTAATACGGCGCTCGTGACCGGCGTGCAGAAACTGTCGGGCGCGAAGGTGATGGCGACTGACCTGAGGGCATCGGCGAGTCTGGTGATCGCGGCCATGTGCGCGGAAGGCGAAACGCTGATTGATCGTATCTATCACCTTGATCGCGGCTACGACCGGATGGAAAGCAAGCTGACGGCCGTCGGCGCGAACGTGCGGCGCATCAAGGGTAGCGGGGGCGAGCAATGAGTACGCTGCAAACTTCCAAGGCATTGAGTTCGGTGCCGGCGAGTGCGATGTTGACGCTGGCGTTATCGAAGGGACGCATCTTCGATGAAACCCTCCCGCTGCTCGCCGCTGCCGGCGTGGAAGTGACCGAAGATCCCGAAACGTCGCGCAAGCTGATCCTGCCGACCACGAACCCGAATTTGCGCGTGATCATCGTGCGTGCCACCGATGTCCCCACGTACGTCGAATACGGCGCAGCCGACTTCGGCGTGGCGGGCAAGGACGTGTTGATCGAGCATGGCGGCGGCGGGTTGTATCAGCCGATCGATCTGAACATTGCGCGTTGCCGGATGTCGGTCGCGGTGAAAAACGGCTTCGATTACGAAACCGCTGTGCGCCAGGGCGCTCGCCTGCGCATCGCGACAAAATATGTTGAAGTGGCGCGTGAGCATTTCGCGGCGAAGGGCGTTCACGTCGATCTGATCAAGCTGTATGGATCGATGGAACTGGCGCCGCTGGTCGGTCTGGCGGACGCCATTGTCGACCTGGTCAGTTCAGGTAATACGTTGCGCGCGAATGATTTGGTCGAAGTAGAAGAAATCATGGAAATATCGTCGCGTCTGGTCGTCAACCAGGCCGCGCTGAAGTTGAAGCGCGCGGCGTTGAAGCCGTATCTCGATGCGTTCGAACGCGCGTCGGTCGGCGCATAAAAGTACCGTAAAGCAGGGTCAAGCAGAGCAGGGCAAACAACCGGATACCAGCATGTCTATCAAGATTCGCAAACTCGATTCCAGCGCCAACGGTTTTCACACGGCGCTGCACGCGGTGCTCGCGTTCGAGGCGAGCGAGGACGAAGCTATCGAGCGCTCGGTCGCGCAGATTCTCGCCGATGTCAAAAAGCGCGGCGACGACGCGGTCCTGGACTACACGAACAAGTTCGACCGCCTGAAGGCCGAGAACGTCGCGTCGCTGGAATTGCCGCAATCGGAACTGGAAGCGGCGCTCGAAGGGCTCGTCCCGAAACGCCGCGCCGCGCTGGAGGCGGCGGCGGCGCGCGTGCGCGGTTATCACGAGAAACAGCGGATCGAGTGCGGCAGCCATAGCTGGCAATACACGGAAGCCGACGGCACGGTGCTCGGCCAGAAGGTCACGCCGCTGGATCGCGCCGGTATCTATGTGCCGGGTGGCAAGGCCGCATATCCGTCGTCTGTGTTGATGAATGCGATTCCCGCGCGCGTGGCTGGCGTGAAGGAGATCGTGATGGTCGTGCCCACGCCGGACGGCGTGAAAAATCCGCTGGTGCTCGCTGCAGCGTTGCTGGGCGGCGTGGATCGCGTGTTCACCATCGGCGGCGCGCAGGCGATTGGCGCGCTGGCTTACGGCACGCAATCCATCCCCGCCGTCGATAAAATCTGTGGCCCGGGCAACGCTTATGTGGCATCGGCGAAACGGCGCGTATTCGGCACCGTGGGTATCGACATGATCGCGGGGCCCTCGGAAATCCTGATCATCTGCGATGCCACCACGGACCCGCGCTGGGTCGCGATGGACCTGTTCTCGCAAGCCGAGCACGACGAACTCGCGCAATCCATCCTGCTGTGCCCGGACGCCACGTTCATCCAGCGCGTGGAAGACGCGATCAATGAATTGCTGCCCACGTTGCCCCGTCGCGATGTGATCCAGCGCTCGCTCGAAGATCGCGGCGCGCTGATCAAGGTCGCCGACATGAACGAAGCCTGCGCGATCGCCAACGACATCGCGCCGGAACATCTCGAAATTTCCGCGCTCGATCCGCATCACTGGGCGGCGCAGATCCGTCACGCGGGCGCCATCTTTTTGGGCCGTTACACGAGCGAAAGTCTCGGCGATTACTGCGCGGGACCGAACCACGTGCTGCCGACATCGCGTACCGCGCGGTTTTCATCGCCGCTGGGCGTGTATGACTTCATGAAGCGCTCGAGCGTGATTGAAGTCAGCGCGGAAGGCGCGCAGACGCTCGGCGAGATTGCAGCCGAACTGGCGTATGGCGAAGGCTTGCAGGCGCATGCGCGCAGCGCTGAGTATCGAATGAAAAATACGTCGCAATAGTCGCGAGCAACGCGTTAAACCCGAGGCGGCCTTAGAGCCGCCCAACGTCCGGCGCTTGGCGTCCGGCAATACCATGACACGACCACAAGACATTCTGCGCCCCGACGTCCTCGCGATGACGTGTTATCCCGTGCCGAATTCAACCGGCCTCGTGAAGCTCGACGCGATGGAAAATCCGTATCGATTGCCAGCGGACCTCGCCGCTCAGTTGGGCGAACGTCTGGCGGACGTCGCTTTGAACCGATACCCCGAACCCCGTCCGACCGCGTTGATCGAGAAGATCAAGCGCGTCATGCAGGTGCCCGCCGCGTGCGAATTGCTGCTCGGCAACGGCTCGGACGAATTGATCAGCATGATGTCGATGGCGTGCGCGAAACCCGGCGCCGCCGTCGTCGCGCCGGTTCCCGGCTTTGTCATGTACGAGATGTCGGCGAAATTCGCGGGGCTGGAATTTATCGGCGTGCCGTTGAACGACGATTTCACGCTCGATGTGGACGCGCTGATCGCCGCGATCGAAACGCACAATCCGGCTCTGGTGTATCTCGCGTACCCGAACAATCCGACCGGCACGCTCTACGACGACGCGGATATTGAATGCGTGATCGCGGCGGCATCGAATAGTTTGGTTGTCATCGATGAAGCGTATCAGCCGTTCGCCCAGCAAAGCTGGTTGCCGCGCGCCGCTGATTTCGACAACGTGGTTGTCATGCGGACAATGTCGAAGCTCGGCCTCGCGGGTATTCGGCTGGGTTATCTGGCGGGCAAGGCGTCGTGGACAACCGAATTCGATAAAGTGCGCCCGCCGTACAACATCAATGTGCTGACGCAGGCCGCAGCGGATTTCATGCTTGATCACCTCGACGTGCTCGATGCCCAGGCCGCAGAACTTCGGGCTGAGCGCACGCGTCTGGAAGACGCAGTCAAGGCGCTGCCCGGCGTGACGGTTTATCCCAGCGCCGGCAACTTTCTGCTGGTTCGTGTTCCGGATGCTGCAGCCGTGTTCGAAACCCTGCTGACATCGCGGGTTTTGATCAAAAACGTGAGTAAAATGCATCCGTTATTGGCAAATTGCGTGCGTTTGACGGTCGGATCGGCAGAAGAAAATGCGCAAATGATCGCGGCTTTAAAACTCGCGCTGCACTGAAATCTCTTAAAAGTCTCAAAGGAAACACCATGCGCATTGCGGAAGTCGTTCGCAACACCAGCGAAACGCAGATCCGTGTGAAGCTCGACCTGGACGGCACCGGTAAGCAAAAGCTCGCGACCGGCGTGCCGTTTCTCGATCACATGCTCGACCAGATCGCGCGTCACGGCCTTTTCGACCTTGAAGTCGAGGCGCATGGCGACCTTCATATCGATGACCACCATACGGTCGAAGACACAGGTATTACGCTGGGACAAGCAGTGGCGAAGGCCATCGGCGACCGCAAGGGCATTCGCCGGTACGGCCATTCCTACGTGCCGCTCGACGAAGCGCTTTCACGCGTCGTGATCGATTTTTCGGGCCGGCCGGGACTGGAGTTTCACGTCCCGTTCACGCGTGCCCGCATTGGTACGTTCGACGTCGACCTCACCATCGAATTTTTCCGCGGCTTCGTGAATCACGCGGGCGTGACGCTGCACATCGACAATTTGCGCGGTATCAACGCGCATCATCAGGTGGAAACCGTGTTCAAGGCATTCGGCCGCGCGTTGCGCATGGCCGTTGAGCTGGACGAACGCGCGGCAGGGCAGATTCCATCGACCAAGGGCAGCCTTTAAGCGCCTTCTAAATAACGCGGGACCGGCGACTATCGGGCGTGCTTCCAAGCGCGCCCGCGCTGTCCGCGTCGATACGAGCCATGCCGGCGTGCAATGAATCTACTCAAATCGTTTATATCGTTGCTCGCGCTGATCAATCCGGTCGGCGCGATCCCGTTTTTCCTGAGCCTGACAACCGATATGTCGAGCTCGGAAAAAGCTGGCACGATCCGGATCGCGTCCATTTCGGTCTTCTGCGTGATTGCGGTGACGGCGCTGCTCGGGCAACAGATCATCGCGTTCTTCGGGATTTCGGTCGGCTCTCTTCAGGTGGGCGGCGGCATCATCATGTTGCTGATGGCGATCAACATGTTGAACGCGCAAGTCGGCAACACGCGCTCCACGCCGGAAGAACGCCACGAAGCGGAGATGAAAAACAGCATCGCGGTCGTGCCGCTCGCCATTCCGCTGCTGACGGGACCGGGCTCCATCAGCACGGTGATCGTCTATTCTGCAAGTGTGGTGCACTGGTATGAGCGGATCGGGCTGGTCATGATCGGCGCGGTTCTGGCAGGACTGTGTTTCGGTGCGTTGATGCTCGCCGAACCCATCGCGCGCTGGGTGGGACGGACCGGCATTAACATTGGCACGCGGCTGATGGGTTTGATGCTCTCGGCGCTGGCGGTGGAATTTATCGTCAATGGATTGAAGGCGTTGATACCCTCTTTGAAATAGCGTTCTGGAACGTGCTGAATTGAATACTTCGATGAAAACTTCGATAGCAATCGTGGATTACGGCATGGGCAACCTGCGCTCCGTGTATCAGGCGCTCCGCAAGGCCGCGCCGGAAGCGGACGTGGTGATCGTCGAGCAGCCCGAAGCAATCCGCGCAGCAGAACGCATTGTGCTGCCGGGACAGGGCGCGATGCGCGACTGCATGGCGCACCTCGGCGCCTCCGGCTTGCAAGAAGCCGTGATGGAAGCTGCGCGTGACAAACCTATGCTGGGCGTGTGTGTCGGCGAGCAAATGCTGTTCGACTGGAGCGAGGAAGGGGGCGAGAAAGGCACGAATGGTCTCGGCCTGATTCCCGGAAAGGTTGTGCGCTTCGAACTGGAAGGCCAACTGCAGGACGACGGCTCGCGTTTCAAGGTCCCGCAAATGGGCTGGAACCGCGTGCGCCAGACGCAGCAGCATGCGCTGTGGGACGGCGTGCCCGACGAATCGTTTTTCTATTTCGTGCACAGTTACTACGGTGTCCCGGACAATGCGGCGCACACGTCGGGCGAAACCCTTTATGGCGCACCGTTTACCTCCGCTATTGCCCGGGACAATCTGTTCGCGACCCAGTTTCACCCTGAGAAGAGCGCCGACGCGGGCTTGCGGCTGTATCGAAACTTCGTACACTGGAAACCGTAAGGTTCGGGTTTTCAGTGCTGTTTTTTGCGACGGTTTGACGTTTTGGCTTATGCCGTTTGCAGCGAACGAGCCTTGCGTCACTTGTACTACACTAGCGAGACGGCTTGCGAAACAAAGGCGCTGAGCGCCTGGTTTGCAGCCGTTCGATCAACCCTTATCCGATAACGCTATTTCTATGTTGCTCATTCCGGCCATCGATCTAAAAGACGGTCAGTGCGTACGCCTCAAACAAGGCGATATGGACCAGGCGACCATTTTTTCCGAAGATCCGGCGGCGATGGCCCGGCTATGGGTCGACCGGGGCGCACGGCGGCTTCATCTCGTCGACCTGAACGGCGCATTTGCCGGCAAGCCGAAAAACGAAGAAGCCATTCGCGCCATCATCAAGGAAGTCGGCAACGACATCCCGGTGCAACTGGGTGGCGGCATTCGCGACCTGAACACCATCGAGCGATATCTCGACGACGGTCTGGAATACGTGATCATCGGCACGGCGGCGGTGAAGAATCCGGGCTTCCTGCAAGATGCTTGCACCGCGTTCGCGGGTCATATCATCGTCGGGCTGGATGCGAAGGACGGCAAGGTCGCGACCGACGGCTGGAGCAAGCTGACGGGGCACGAAGTCATCGACCTCGGCCGCAAGTTCGAAGACTACGGCTGCGAGGCGATCATCTATACGGATATCGGGCGCGACGGCATGTTGCAGGGCATCAACATTGAAGCCACTGTGCGCCTCGCGCAAGCCGTCAAGATTCCGGTGATTGCCAGCGGCGGATTGTCGAACCTGGGCGACATCGACTCCTTGTGCGAAGTGGAAGACGAAGGCATTTCCGGCGTGATTTGCGGGCGCGCGATTTATTCGGGCGACCTGGATTTCGCCGCAGCGCAAGCGCGCGCCGACAAACTGCGCGAAGCCGACGACGCCTGAATTCCGGCATGTTGGTGAGGGCGCCGCGGGTCGTGGTCAGCAGACCGCGCATGCGGTGACCTTCTCAGCACGCCTGGCTTAAGCGTGTTTTTTTTAAGCGCTTCCTGTGCTTGCGGACTGTTCTCTACGCGGTTTGACGAAGCCGTGCCACAAGTCCATTCAGGCGGGGCGGGTTTCTTTCCACGACGGTCAAATTCGATTGAACCGCCTCGCTTATCCTAAGCACTCACTCGCAGCGCAACGGCATTCGCAACAACATGGCTCTCGCTAAACGCATCATCCCGTGTCTCGACGTCACCGCTGGCCGTGTGGTCAAGGGCGTCAATTTCCTTGAATTACGCGACGCGGGCGATCCCGTCGAAATTGCTCGCCGATACGACGATCAGGGCGCCGACGAACTCACGTTCCTCGATATCACCGCCACCTCCGACCAGCGCGACCTGATCTTGCCGATCATCGAGCAAGTGGCGTCGCAGGTGTTTATCCCGCTGACGGTTGGCGGCGGCGTGCGCGCGGTGGAAGACGTGCGCCGGTTGCTGAACGCGGGCGCCGACAAGATCAGCATGAATTCATCGGCGGTGTCGAATCCGCAACTCGTGCGCGATGCATCGGATAAACATGGCTCGCAGTGCATCGTGGTCGCCATCGACGCAAAGCGCGTCAGCGCCGCGGGCGAAACGCCGCGCTGGGAAGTTTTCACGCACGGCGGCCGCAAGAACACGGGACTCGACGTGATCGAGTGGGCGCGCAAGATGGCGGAATTCGGCGCCGGCGAAATCCTGCTGACCAGCATGGATCGTGACGGCACGAAAAGCGGCTTCGACCTTGCGCTAACGCGAGCGGTGTCCGACGCTATTTCCATTCCGGTGATTGCGTCGGGCGGCGTGGGCTCGCTCGCGCATCTCGCCGACGGCATCACCGAAGGTCACGCCGATGCGGTGCTTGCCGCCAGCATCTTTCACTATGGCGAACACACGGTCGGCGAAGCGAAACGCTTCATGGCCGACCAGGGCATCTCGGTGAGGATTTAAGCGGTGACTGCACAAACTGAAGAAGCGGGCTGGATCGAGAAGGTCAAGTGGGACGCGAACGGCCTGGTGCCGGTGATCGCGCAGGAATCCACGACGGGCGACGTGCTGATGTTCGCGTGGATGAACCGCGAAGCATTGGCGAAAACCATCGAATTGAAGCGCGCCGTGTATTACTCGCGTTCGCGCCAGCGCCTGTGGTTCAAGGGCGAGGAATCGGGACACGTTCAGCACGTGCACGAAGTGCGGCTCGATTGCGACGAAGACGTCGTCTTGCTGAAAGTGGAGCAGGTGTCGGGCATTGCGTGCCACACCGGACGCCATTCGTGCTTTTTCCAGAAATTCGAGGGATCGGTGGAAACGGGCGACTGGGTCGCGGTTGAACCGGTCTTGATGGACCCTGAAAATATCTATAAGTAATGACTCAAGCCACGCTTCCTACGCAAGACACGCTGCTGCGCCTCGCGGCGATTATCGATAGCCGTAAGGGCGGAGACCCGGAACAATCCTACGTTTCCCGACTCTTTCATAAAGGTGACGACGCCGTTCTCAAGAAGATTGGTGAGGAAGCGACCGAAGTCGTGCTGGCCGCCAAGGACACGCGGCACGGCGGTGCACCCAAGGCGCTTGTCGGTGAAGTGGCCGACTTGTGGTTCCATTGTCTCGTGATGCTGTCCCATTTCGACCTCAGTCCGGCCGACGTCATTGCCGAACTGGAACGGCGGGAAGGGATGTCGGGAATCGAGGAAAAGGCGTTACGCAAATCCCGCGATCGCGAGCAAAACGAAAACGGCGGCTAAGCTGCAGATCGGGTCCCGCTCGACCGGTCGCCGAGGAGGATGAAATGAATCAGTCTTACGAGCCGTATCCGCCGCCTGTTTATCAAAACTCGCCCGAATCCGAACGTCTGCGCAGCTTGCGCACGCTGACTCACGTGCTGTACGCGCTTTACGCCGCGTACTGGCTCACCGGCGGACTGACCGTGCTGATCGCGGTCATCATCAACTACCTGAAGCGCGATGACGTCGCCGGGACGCCCTATGAAGCGCATTTCCGATGGCAAATTCGCACCTTCTGGTTCGCGCTGCTCGGTCATGTGATCGGCATAGCGTTGCTCTGGGTGTTTATCGGTTTCCCCATTTTGTTCGTGGTCGGTATCTGGACGCTTTATCGCGTTATAAAGGGCTGGCTGTTCCTGTATGAGAACAAGCCATTGCAACCGGGTGCCTGGGTTTGAGACCGAACGCCTGATCTTCAACATGCATTCATACCGGGATATCCAGCGACACACATGAGCCAAGAGAACTGCATTTTCTGTAAGATCGCTGCGGGAGAAATTCCAAGCAAGAAAGTCCATGAAGACGACGAGTTTGTTGCTTTTTACGATATCAACCCGGCCGCGCCCGTCCATGTGCTCGTGATCCCGCGTAAACATATTGAGACGCTGTCGAGCTGCACCGAAGCCGATGCGCCGCTGCTTGGTAGAATGTTGAGTTTGACGGCACGGCTTGCTGACCAGCTGGGCGTGGCGTACACCGGTGGCGACACCGGTTTCCGAACGGTCATTAATACCGGACCGGGCGGCGGGCAAGAGGTGTATCACATTCACGCTCATATCCTCGCCGGGGAACGCCCGTGGCGCCGGATGGGTTGAACGGTCGATTGCGGCGGATAGGACGCGCCTGATCGTCCGCCCCGAAATGTAATGAAAACGAAAGCGTCTTTCCAACGCAATATTTGGCGCGCACACTATCGGTTTAGTCATCGGAGCGTCGACGCTTCGACTCGGACCGCAAGGTTCACATTCTTCGTCGCGTGCGACTCGCGCGGCGAAGCCAAGGAGAGTTTTCAGTCATGGGTTCGTTGAGCATTTGGCACTGGTTGATTGTTTTGTTGATCGTGGCGCTGGTTTTCGGCACGAAGAAGCTGCGTAACATTGGCGGCGATCTGGGCGGCGCGGTAAAGGGTTTCAAGGAAGGTATGAAGGAAGGCGAAGGAGCGCCGGCCGAGCAGCGCGAATTGCCGCGCAACGGCGCGGTCGACGTGGAAGCGAAGGACAAGACCCGCTCGGGCGACTACCGCTAATCAAGCTGATTCAGCCTGCGTAGCGATTAAGCCCGGCATCGGCCATCTCCACTTGCCACCCTCAGGATCTTCGATTCCATGCTCGACCTTGGTCTGACCAAAATGGCGCTGATCGGCGTTGTCGCGCTGGTAGTGCTCGGGCCGGAACGCTTGCCCGGCGTGGCACGAACGGCTGGCGCGCTGTTCGGTCGCGCACAGCGGTATATCAACGACGTCAAGGCCGAAGTCTCGCGCGAGATGGAACTCGACGAGCTGAAGAAAATGCGCACCGAGTTCGAAACGGCGGCAGCGAATGTCGAGAACAAGATTCACGACAATCTTCGCCAGCACGAAAACGAACTCAACGACGCCTGGAACCAGGGCACATCGGTCTCGGACAGCGTCGCGGGCGGGGGCGACCCGAATCTGACGCATGTTTCAGGCGACACCTGGCGTTCGAGCCCGGACAACACGTTCAGCAGCAATAACGCGTCGCCCGGGAAACGCAAGAACTGGCGTGTCAAACAGGCCGCCATTCCGAACTGGTATAAGCGCACCACGTTGCGCAAGACGCGCGTTCAATCAGGCGCGGCGCGCGTGGCGCGGCATACGCCTGAGACGCTGCGCCGTCCCACGCGGTTTTTCTGATGTTTGCGCCGCTCCCATCTCGCGAACACCAACTTCCCTTCCATCGATGAATCCCAGCAGAGGGCCGGCGTGAGCGACCCGCAACAGATTAAAGACGAGCCCGTCGAAGAGACGTTTATCTCGCACCTGGTCGAACTGCGTGACCGCATCATCCGCGCAGGCGCTTCAGTCATCATCGTGTTCATCGGGCTGGTTTATTGGGCGCCGGATATCTTCCGGTTGCTCGCGCGTCCGCTGATGCAGAACTTGCCGAAGGACGGCAAGATGATTGTCACCGACGTCACCGGCTCGTTCTTCGTGCCAATGAAAGTGACCATGATGGTCGCGCTGGTGATCGCGCTGCCTATCGTGCTGTACCAGATCTGGGCGTTTATCGCACCGGGGTTGTATCAGCACGAGAAGAAGCTGGTCGTGCCGCTAGTCGGGAGCAGCTATTTCCTGTTCCTGTGCGGCATGGCGTTCGCGTATTTCGTCGTGTTCCCGACTATTTTCCGCGTGATGGCGCATTACAACGCGCCGCTCGGCGCGGAAATGACGACGGATATCGATAATTACCTGAGCTTCGTCCTCACCATGTTCCTCGCGTTCGGCGTGACCTTCGAGGTCCCGATCATCGTGGTGATCTTGGCGCGCATGGGATTCGTAACCATCAAGAAATTGCGGCAGATCCGGCCTTATGTGATCGTCGGCGCGTTCGTGATTTCCGCTGTGGTGACGCCGCCCGACGTGTTCTCACAGCTGATTCTGGCTGTGCCACTGATCATTCTTTACGAGGTCGGCATCATTGCGGCACGGTTGATCGTGGGCAAGGACAAGATCATCGAGCAGGAAGTGGAAGCTGCAGAGGATGCGAAGCGGGACGGGGAGTGAAGGTTCCAGCTGGCGGATGATGGGTAGGAAAACAAAAGGGGCCGTTCCAGACGTGAGTTGGAACGGCCCCTTTGCATTACGGCACTTCGCGATGAACTGGAGATTGCCTTACTCGTCGTTTTGATCGCCACCGCCGTTGTCATCGTCTGGCGGCTGGGGTTGCTTGGGCTGCATTGGCCGCTTGCCGATCACCACGTTCAAGTCGAGTTCCTTGCTCTTGCGCATCAGATGCACCTTCACCGACGTCCCGGGCTTGATCTGCGCGACAACATTGAGCAGGCGCGTGGTGTCGGTGATGGTGTCGTCATTGATGCTGATCAGGATGTCGCCCGGCTTGATGCCGGCTTTGTCGGCCGGTCCGCCTTGCAATACGCCCGCCACGATCGCGCCGGACTTTTGCTCGAGCCCGAACGATTCCGCGATTTCCGGCGTCACGTCCTGCGGTTCGACGCCAATCCAGCCGCGCGTGACCGTCCCTGTGGTGATGATGCTTTCCAGCACGCTGCGCGCCGTCGACACAGGAATCGCAAAGCCAATCCCCAGCGAGCCGCCGCTGCGCGAATAGATTGCAGTATTGATGCCGAGCAGATTACCGTTCACATCCACCAGCGCACCGCCCGAATTACCCGGATTGATAGCCGCGTCGGTCTGGATAAAATTCTCGAACGTATTGATGCCGAGGTGATTGCGCCCGAGCGCGCTGACAATCCCCATGGTCACCGTTTGGCCTACACCGAATGGATTGCCGATCGCCAGCACCACGTCGCCCACGCGCGTCTGGTCCATTCGGCCGAGCGTGATGGTGGGCAGGTTCGTCATGTTGATCTTCAGCACGGCGAGATCGGTTTCCGGATCCACGCCGATCACTTTCGCCGACGACGTCCGTCCGTCCGCCAAAGCAACTTCGATCTGATCGGCCCCATCGACGACATGTTGGTTCGTTAGAATGTAGCCTTCGGAGCTGACAATCACGCCTGAGCCGAGATTCGACGCCGGCGTTTCGTCGCCCTTACGCTTGTTCTTGTCGCCGAAAAAATAGCGGAACAGCGGGTCTTTCGCGCGCGGATCGGGCGGCAACGTGCCGTCCTTGCTCGAAAACACGTTGACCACGGCGGGCATCGCTTTCTGCGCGCCATCCGCATACGACGACTGAGCGGGCCGGGAACCGATGCTTGGCGCAACTTCCTGCAACGCGACGATCGGTTCGGCGAGTTGCTTGCCGAACGTTCCCTGGCGTTGAAGCCACTGCGGTTTCAAGGTCGCGACGATGAACATCAGCGCCAAAAGCACGGTCACCGCTTGGGCAAAAAACAGCCAGAAGCGTCTAAGCATTTGATGGAATAGAGGAATTCATGGATCGGATCGAACTGGAATTGTATCTGAACAATCTGCTGGAAATCGGGCGCTTCAAGGACTATTGCCCGAATGGTCTGCAGGTTGAGGGATCACGCCGCGTAACCAAACTGGCGACTGGCGTCACAGCGTCGCAAGCGTTCCTGGACGCGGCCATTGAGTGGGGCGCGGACGCCGTGCTCGTACATCACGGCTACTTCTGGAAGAACGAGGCGCCGCAGGTCACGGGGCGCAAGTACCGGCGGCTGAAGACGCTGCTCGAACAGGACATCAACTTGTTCGCGTATCACCTACCGCTCGATTCACATCCCGAGTTTGGCAACAATGCCCAGCTCGGTGAACGCCTTGGCTTGATCGCGGACAACCGCTTCGGCGATCAGGATCTCGGCTGGATCGCGTCGTTGCCCGTGCCTTTGTCGCTTGAGCATTTCACCGCAACGGTCGAAAACGAAGTCGGGCGCAAGCCGCTCGTGTTTGGCAATCCGGATTGGGAGTTGCGCCGCGTGGCGTGGTGCACGGGCGGCGCGCAAGGGTTCTTCGACCAAGCGATTGCAGCCGGCGCGGACGTCTACATCAGCGGTGAAGTTTCCGAGCAGACCATGCACATCGCGGCGGAAAGCGGGGTGGCTTACGTTGCGGCAGGGCACCATGCCACCGAGCGATACGGCGTCCAGGCGCTCGGCGCGCATGTGGCCGAGCATTTCGATATCGAGCATGTGTTTATTAATATCGATAATCCGGTTTGATTATCTTGCGGTGCAATAAATAATCGAGCGCGGTAAATAACCCCTTCATTCGACAGTCACGATTAAGTGCGGGGAAACCCTTAAGAATGAAGGACTTCGAGCGTTTTTTGCTATTCAACTCTTGTAAATGACGACTCCATTCGCGCACACTAGCGTCGGTAGAACGAACTGACGGTATAAATCCAACTCAGAAGTGGGGCGTGTGATGCGAGACAACGAAGATCAACGCGTCGACGGCAGCCGCCGAACCTGGCTGATCACGACGACCGTAATGGGCGGAATCGGTGGCGTAGCGGCTTGCGTCCCGTTCGTCGGGTCGTTTGCACCGTCGGAAAAAGCCAAGGCAGCGGGCGCGCCGGTCGAAGTCGATATATCAGGTCTCAAGCCTGGCGACCTGATGACGGTTGCTTGGCGCGGTAAGCCGGTCTGGATCCTCAACCGTACCGACGAAATGCTCGCCGACGTCAAGAAGGCCGATCCCGAGCTCGCCGATCCGCAGTCGAAGAAAGCGTTCAGCATGCCGCTGCCCGAATACTGCAATAACGAATATCGTTCGCGTGCCGAACACAAGAACCTGCTCGTTGCCGTGGCCGTCTGTACGCACCTCGGCTGCACCCCCACACCGCGCTTCCAGGAAGGCGCCCAGCCCAATCTCCCTGACGACTGGCCCGGCGGTTTTCTCTGCCCGTGCCACGGCTCGACCTATGACCTGTCCGGCCGTGTGTTCAAGAACAAGCCTGCGCCGGACAACCTGGACATCCCGCCTTATATGTACACATCGGCGACGTCACTCGTGATTGGCAAGGACGAAAAGGGAGAGGCGTAATGGCGGCTACCGACAAGGAAGTGGAAACAACGGGGTTTCTGGGCTGGATCGACCGGCGCTTTCCGCTGACATCGACCTGGAAAGCGCACGTTTCCGAGTACTACGCACCGAAGAATTTCAACTTCTGGTACATCTTCGGCTCGCTGGCGTTGCTGGTGCTGGTGAACCAGATCGTCACCGGCATCTTCCTGACGATGAACTACAAGCCCGATGCGACGCTCGCGTTCGCATCGGTCGAATACATCATGCGGGAGGTGCCGTGGGGCTGGCTGATCCGCTACATGCATTCCACGGGCGCGTCGATGTTCTTCGTCGTCGTGTATCTGCATATGTTCCGCGGGTTGTTATACGGCTCGTATCGCAAGCCGCGTGAACTTGTCTGGATCTTCGGCTGCGCGATTTTCCTGTGCCTGATGGCCGAAGCGTTCTTCGGCTACCTCCTGCCGTGGGGCCAGATGTCGTTCTGGGGTGCACAGGTGATCGTGAACCTGTTCTCGGCGATTCCGTTTATCGGCCCGGATCTGTCGCTCTGGATTCGCGGCGATTACGTAGTCTCGGACGTGACGCTCAACCGCTTTTTCGCGTTCCATGTGGTCGCCATTCCGCTTGTGCTGATCGGCTTGGTTGTCGCTCACCTGGTCGCGTTGCACGAAGTGGGATCGAATAACCCGGACGGCATCGAAATCAAGGCGAAGAAGGACGAAAAGGGCGTTCCGCTCGACGGCATTCCCTTCCATCCGTACTACTCCGTCCACGATTTCATGGGTGTCTGCATCTTCCTGTTCATCTTCGCCGCGATCATTTTCTTCGCGCCGGAAATGGGCGGTTATTTCCTCGAAGCCAATAACTTCGTCCCGGCAAACTCGCTGCAGACGCCGAACGAAATCGCGCCGGTGTGGTACTTCACTGCTTTCTACGCGATGCTGCGCGCGACCACCGACCCGTTCAAGATCGTGCTGATGATCGTGGTCGCGCTGCTGGGCGTGCTGGCGTTGTTGCGGGCGCGTGGCAAATGGCGGATCGGTTTGCCGGTGCTGGCGTTGCTGCTGATTGTGTTCATGGCGCTGACCGAATCGAAATTCTGGGGCGTAGTGGTCATGGGTACGGCCGTGGTGTCGCTGTTCTTCTTACCGTGGCTTGACCGAAGTCCTGTCAAATCCATTCGATACCGGCCGTTTTTCCACAAAGTGTTCTACGGCGTCTTCGTGTTCGCGTTCCTTGTACTTGGTTATCTCGGCACGAAACCGCCGTCGCCTGCCAGCACGTTGATCGCGCAGATTTGTGCGTTGATTTATTTCGCGTTTTTCCTCGGCATGCCCTTCTGGACGACCCGCGGCCGCTTCAAGCAGCCGCCGGACCGCGTGCGGTACAAGCCGCATTGACCCCAAAGGAGACATAACGATGAAAAAATGGCTTTCTACCCTTATGGTGACTGGCGCGGCGCTGTTGTCGTTCGGCTTGACGTCGGTGCACGCGCAGGAAGTGCCGCTGGACGCCGCGCCCGATAGCTCCGAAAATTTTGCGTCGCTTCAACATGGTGCAAAATTGTTTGTAAACTACTGCCTGAATTGCCATAGCGCGAATTTGATGCGTTACAACCGGCTGACGGACATTGGCATCGATCCGAAGGAGATTCAGGCGAATCTGCTGTTCACGACTGACAAGGTCGGCAACACGATGACCATCGCCATGCGTCCCGACGATGCAAAAACGTGGTTCGGAGCGGCGCCGCCGGATTTGTCGGTGGAAGCGCGGGCGCGCGGCAAGGACTGGATCTACACGTACTTGCGCAGTTTTTATCGCGACGATACCCGGCCGACCGGCTGGAACAATCTCGTGTATGAAAATGTCGCCATGCCGCACGTGCTGTGGGAGTTGCAGGGTGTCCGAACGGCGAAATTCGATACCGAAGTCGACGAAAAAACCGGCGAAAAGGTCAAACATTTCGCGGGTTATACCCAAGTGACTCCGGGGACGATGTCGCCAGTAGATTATGATTCGGCTATGGCCGATCTGGTTTCGTACCTTTCGTGGATGGCGGAACCGGCCCAGCAGGAGCGAAAGCAACTGGGCGTCTGGGTGCTGATGTTCTTGGGAGTTTTGAGCTTTTTGGCGTGGCGCCTCAACGCGGCATACTGGAAGCAAATTAAATAACACGCCGCGATCGGTGTGGGTCAGCGTCGTCGAAGCGCCTCCTAGCAGGCGCTTTTCGCACGCTGGCCCTTATGTTTTTCTGAAGGGACTTTTAATCATGATGGTTTTGTACTCCGGCACTACCTGCCCGTTCTCCCAGCGCTGCCGGCTGGTGTTGTTCGAAAAGGGCATGGACTTCGAAATCCGCGACGTTGACCTGTTCAACAAGCCGGAAGACATCGCGGTGATGAATCCGTACGGCCAGGTTCCCATTCTGGTCGAACGCGACTTGATCCTGTACGAATCGAACATCATCAACGAATACATCGACGAGCGTTTTCCGCATCCGCAACTCATGCCCGCCGATCCGGTGCAGCGCGCCCGCGCTCGCTTGTTCCTGCTGAACTTCGAGAAAGAGCTGTTCGTGCATGTTGGCACGCTGGAAAACGAGAAGGGCAAGGCTGCAGAGAAGAATCACGAGAAGGCACGCAACGCCATTCGTGATCGTTTGACGCAACTTGCTCCTATCTTCCTGAAGAACAAGTACATGCTCGGCGAAGAGTTTTCCATGCTCGACGTCGCCATCGCGCCGCTGCTGTGGCGCCTGGACCACTATGGCATCGAGTTGTCGAAGAACGCTGCACCGTTGATGAAGTACGCCGAGCGGATTTTCAGCCGGCCGGCATACATCGAAGCGCTGACGCCTTCTGAGAAAGTGATGCGTCGCTAATATTTTCGATGGCGGGGCGTGCCGGCTCGACCGGCGGCGCCTTCCATCGATAGAGGGCAAGTCGATGCAAGAAATATCCACCAAGCCTTATCTGCTGCGCGCGCTCTACGAGTGGTGCACGGATAACGGCTTTACGCCGCATATCGCGGTGCGGGTCGACAACGGCACGCGCGTACCGCGCCAGTTCGTGCGCAATGACGAGATCGTGCTGAACATCAGCTTCGAGGCCACAAGCCAGCTGCAGATGGGCAATGAGTGGATCGAGTTCAGTGCGCGCTTTTCTGGCAAGTCGCACAAGATCGAGGTGCAGGTCACCAACGTGCTGGCTATCTATGCACGGGAGAATGGCCAGGGCATGGCCTTTCCCGTCGACCCCGCTGCAATTGGCGCGGCGCCGGATCTGTCGGGCGAAAACGGGCCGCGTTCGTCGGAGCTGGGGCCGGAGGAAAGTGGGACTGAGCGGATCGAGAACCGTGGCGCAATGGCGTCTGCGCGAGACGCACGAGATGACGACGAGTTGCCTCCTGACGACGATGGTTCTAAATCATCGGGTCGAGGCCACCTCAAGGTCGTCAAATGAAGTAAAATCGCTGACTTCGCCGGCTTAGCTCATCAGGTAGAGCAGTTGATTTGTAATCAGAAGGTGGCGGGTTCGAGTCCTGCAGCCGGCACCAGTTTAGCTTTTCGTGAAGCATCAAGTTGTATCAAACCCCGCGCCCGGTAACGGTTCGCGGGGTTTTTGTTTTTCGGCGGGCGTTAATCGTGTGAGGCTGAGTAGCGCGATGTGCGATGGGTGGTGGTCCTGCCGCGCGTTTTGCGGCGGCGTTCCCGTGAAGGCCAGCGTCCATCAAAAGTCTTGGGCATCAAACACGTTCGGCTAGTCTCGGTTCTTCGTCGTATTTCGCCGTATCGCATGCGTTGTTCACGTGCCATTAATATTCTTTTCACAAACCCCTTGCGCAACGTCTGAGGGGGCACTAGAATTCGGCCTCTTCGCTTCTGGATGAGGCGAAGAGAAGCGGGAAGTAAGGCGTTAGCTGTTCAGTTTCGGTACCCGGAGAGCCAAGCAGGACGGCGCTTCGACGGAATTGAAAAGTCCAGGTGGTCGAGATGATGTTTGTCACGAAGCG
>NZ_CAXUPU020000035.1:0-84377 GCF_964252755.1 Caballeronia sp. LjRoot29
CCAACACTAAACTCGCGAAGACTTGGAAAGCAACAACCCGGCATTGACCCAGACCGCTAACGCCAGAACCTAACCTTTGACCACTACCCCCCAGAACCACCCCCCGAACAGTGCGAACGATCCCCTCTTCTAAATCGCCTGCGCCCGCCCCGGAAAAGTCTCATCGAAATCTGCAGCAAGGTCGAGCGTCGCCACGCTCGCGGCATCGTCTGGCGTCGCCGTCCCACGCTGGTCACGATACATGATCGGTGGAAGCCCGAACTGCTTCCTAAACTCCCGCCCCAAATGCGACGCATCGGAAAAACCGCAACTCGATGCAATGTCCGCCACCGTCTTGTCGGAGCTCGTCAGCAACCAGGCCGCCGTGCGCAAGCGCACCTGCTTCGCATAAGCCTGCGGCGCCTTGCCGGTCTCCGCCTTGAACAAACGCTCCAACTGACGTGTCGATAAATCCAGCTTGTGCGCGAGCTCATCAAGCGTCAACGAACGCCCCACATGCTGCTCCATCAGCAGGATTGCCCGCTTCACCTTCGGATGCGTGGCGGGCGCAAGCCCCGGCGGATGCGGCTGCGGCGCATTGCCCTTCTGCATGTCATCGACCAGCAGAATGCGCAACGCTTTTTGCACCGTGGCAGCTTCAAAATGGCGCAACAGGATGGCCGCGGCAACATCAATCGATGCCCGTCCGCCCGAGCACGTAATGCGCCGGTGATCCATCACGAACAAACGATCCGCGACCAGCATCTCCTCGTTCACACCGGGAAAACGCTCGACGAAATCCCAGTAGTGAAACCAGCTCACGCAGATCCGATATCCCTCCAGCACGCCCGCCCGCATCAGCGAAAACACCCCCGTGCAAATGCCAACCAGCGTCGCGTCCGTGGTCGCGGCGCGGCGGATGAATTGCAGCGTGGCATCGCTCGCGCCCGCGCCGGAATGCAGCAAACCGCCCACGACGACCACGTAGTCAAACGGCTCAGCTTTCTCGAAGGTCTCCCACGGCGTGATCTGGATGCCGCAACTCGCGCGCACCGGCGCAAGCGTTTCCCCAATCACGCTCCACGAGCAGCGCACTGGCTTGCTGAAATCGCCTTCATCGGCCGATAGACGCAATAAATCGACGAAGCCGGAAAACGCCGTCAACGTGAAATTCGGCAACAACACAATGCCAAAACGGATGCGCTGTTTGGACGCCGTGTCGGGCGATTGAGGAGGGAGAAGATCAGCGGGATTCATGCGCTTGCCATTTGATGTGCAGCCGTCATTCGCGCCATAGGCGATGGGCGACATGACGACCCGGTAATCAATCAGCATATCACCGTCATTAAGGGGTTTGAAATACCGGGATTTACGCGGCTATCGAAGTGTTTGGCAGCCCACAACGGAAAACGGCTTGTCCTGATCAGGGCAAGCCGTCTCCGATAGCCGGCCGCCTGCCCGACTATTTTTAATCCATTAAGACTGGTTCAGTACAAAGCCTATACGGGCTCAGCGCGGCCTCAGCAGCTCGGATTAATGAGCAGTGTGATCGACGTGCTTGGCCTTTGTGTACTTGTGGTGATGATGCGGCTTTGCATACGACATAGCCGGTGCGGCAATAGCCGCAACAATAAAGACCGCGAGGACTTTCTTCAGAATATTGTTCATGGGGCGAACCTGATGGGCGAGAGTTTGACGACTGGTTGATTCAAGCGCATTCGGAAATGCCGTCACAGTGTATATCAGCGTTTCTTAAACCCTGTAAGGATCAATAAGGCCCGCGCTGAAAGTGTTGTATACGGCCGACACGTCAATTTTGCGCCGAATTTCCGCCTCGCGATTCATCTCTCTTCTCTACCCGATTTGTTCCATCACCCCAGATTCCAAGATCGAAACAAGCGCAACCTGGCGCTCATGTAGCGCTTATGTGGCACTTTAAGGGGCGCTCAGCTGCCCGAACCGCTGGCGCTAACCGGCGCACCCGGGCCGCTTGGTGTTGCGGTGCCCATGCCGGTGGTTTTGCTACCCGTTGCAGCCTTGGTGTGCTTCATTTTCTTATGTTGCGACATGCCGGGATTTGCCGCCGTTCCAGCCGACTGGTTGGTGGTCTGAGCGTTGTCACCCGCTTGTAAGCCAGTGCTCGAGCTCGGCGGGTTACTTTGGGCGAAAGCCGTGCTTGAAATGCAAAGTACGGCGCCGATCGCGTATGCCATTGAGAAGTGCTTCATGCCGGTTTCCTTTCTGTAGGACGGGCGAGCAGACGCCCATAGATTGTTGAAAGCGGGCAAGCCGACGTTCAAAAGCTTGCTCATCAGCTTATTCAGCATGCGACGTGCCACCACCCTGCCGCAGGCCTGCTCAGGCTCGTTACGCGCCCGCCGTCTGCCATTTTTTGTCGCCGATCATCGCTAATGCGCCTTGTCATCAACCCATGTTGCCGCGCTGACGCCGCCATCCCACGTGCATGCCGTTTTTGTTCTATCAGCGGAAATTGGCGTGCGGTGCAATGGCTACCTAGTGAAATCCCATGCAGTCCACCGATAAGGCACCCCATGAACGTCAGCGTTTTCGATCTGTTCAAGATCGGCATCGGTCCGTCAAGTTCGCATACGGTTGGCCCGATGATCGCAGCGTGCCGCTTCGCCTCGCATATCGAGGACGCGAACCTGCTGGCGTTCGTGCGTCGCGTGCGGGTGGATTTGTTCGGCTCGCTGGGCGCGACCGGCAAGGGCCACGGGACCGATAAAGCCGTGCTGCTTGGACTCGAAGGCAATCTCCCCGACTCGATCGATCCGGATGCGATCGAACCGCGTCTGCGGGAGATCCGCGAGTGCAAGAGCCTGAATTTGCTTGGCAAGCACACGATCAAATTCGACGAGCGCGAGCACATTGGTTTCTTTCGCAAGCTGATGCCGGGCGCGCCCGGGTCGAGCGTGGTCCATCCGAACGGCATGCGCTTCCAGGCCTTCGATGAAAACGGCCAGCTCGTCGTCGAAAAAGAGTACTACTCGGTCGGCGGCGGTTTTGTGATCAACAGCGAGGGCACGCGCGTGAACGGCGTGCAAGCGAGCGGTGGCGTGCCGCACCCGTTCCGCACCGGCGACGACCTGATGCGCGTATGCCGCGAAACGGGTTTATCGATTGCCGAGATCACGATGCTCAACGAATCCGCATCGCGGCCGGCGCGTGAAGTGCGCGAAGGCTTGCTCGCGATCTGGCGCGTCATGGCGGCGTGCGTGGAACGCGGCTGCAAGGTGCGAGGCGAATTGCCCGGCCCGATGCACGTGAAGCGTCGCGCAGCAGACCTCTCCGCGCAGTTGCGCAAGCACTCGGAAGAGTCGTTGCGCGACCCGCTCTCCATGCTCGACTGGGTCAACCTCTATGCAATGGCCGTGAACGAGGAAAACGCAGCGGGCGGCCGCGTGGTGACCGCGCCCACGAACGGCGCGGCCGGCGTGATTCCCGCCGTGCTGCACTACTACGTGAAGTTCATGCACAACTCGACCGACGAGGGCATCGTCACGTTCCTGCTGACGGCAGCGGCTATCGGAATCATCTACAAGGAAACGGCGTCGATTTCCGGTGCTGAAGTGGGCTGCCAAGGCGAGGTTGGCGTGGCGTGTTCGATGGCCGCAGCCGCGCTCGCCGCTGTCATGGGCGGCACGCCGACCCAAGTCGAAAACGCCGCTGAGATCGGCATGGAACATAACCTCGGCATGACCTGCGACCCGGTTGGCGGTCTCGTGCAGATCCCCTGCATTGAACGCAACGCGATGGGCGCGATCAAGGCGCTCAACGCCGCACGCATGGCGATGAAGGGCGACGGCACGCACTACGTATCGCTCGATAACGTAATCAAGACCATGCGCGAAACCGGCGCTGACATGAAGACGAAATACAAGGAGACGTCACGCGGCGGATTGGCCGTGAACGTCATCGAGTGCTGATTTTTAAAGTTTTGCAAAAGGAAACACCATGAGCCGCTATTCGATATTCAGCCTGTTGCGCAACGGCATGTCGTATCACGAGAACTGGGAGCGCCAGTGGAAAAGCCCGGAGCCGAAGCAGGAATACGACGTCGTGATCGTCGGCGGCGGCGGGCATGGTCTTGCGACTGCCTACTATCTTGCCAAGGAACATGGCGTGCGCAACGTCGCCGTGCTCGAGAAGGGCTGGATCGGCGGTGGCAATACGGCACGCAACACGACCATCGTGCGCTCGAATTATCTGTGGGACGAATCGGCGGCGTTGTACGAAAAAGCGATGCAGTTATGGGAAGGACTCTCGCAAGATTTGAACTACAACGTAATGTTCAGCCAGCGCGGCGTGATGAACCTCGCGCATACGCTGCAAGACGTTCGGGATACTGAACGTCGCGTCAACGCGAACCGCTTGAACGGTGTGGATGCAGAATTCCTCACGCCTGAACAGATCAAGCAGATTGAGCCGACCATCAATTTGAATAGCCGTTATCCGGTGCTGGGTGCGTCCATCCAGCGTCGCGGTGGCGTGGCGCGTCACGACGCCGTGGCCTGGGGCTTTGCGCGCGGCGCGGATCAGGCAGGCGTGGATATCGTGCAGAACTGCCAGGTCACGGGCATTCGCCGTAACGGCAGCCAGGTGATCGGCGTGGATACCACGAAGGGTTTTATCAAGGCGAAGAAGGTAGCAGTCGTAGCTGCCGGCAACACCTCCACGCTCGCCGATATGGCCGGTATCCGGCTTCCGCTGGAAAGCCATCCGTTGCAAGCGCTGGTGTCCGAGCCGATCAAGCCCGTGGTCAATACGGTGGTGATGTCGAACGCGGTGCACGCGTACATCAGCCAGTCCGATAAGGGCGATCTCGTGATCGGCGCTGGTGTTGACCAGTACACGGGCTTCGGCCAGCGCGGCAGTTTTCACATCATCGAAGGGACGCTTGAGGCGATCGTCGAGATGTTCCCGGTGTTCTCGCGCGTGCGCATGAATCGTCAATGGGGCGGGATTGTGGATGTGTCGCCGGATGCGTGCCCGATCATCAGCAAGACCGATGTGAAGGGCCTTTACTTCAACTGCGGCTGGGGTACGGGTGGCTTCAAGGCGACGCCGGGTTCGGGTTGGGCCTATGCGCACACCATCGCGCACGACGAGCCTCACGCGCTGAACGCGCCGTTCTCCATCGACCGTTTCTACACGGGTCACTTGATCGACGAACACGGCGCTGCGGCCGTCGCCCACTAACCTGCATCTGGAGAAAAGACATGTTGCTGATTGAATGCCCCTGGTGCGGGCCCCGCGCCGAAAGCGAATTCTCGTGCGGCGGCGAAGCCGATATCGCGCGCCCGCTCGACACCGAGAAGCTCACCGATAAAGAATGGGGCGACTACCTGTTCATGCGGAAAAATCCGCGCGGCGTGCATCGTGAACAATGGATGCACGCGCAAGGTTGCCGCCGCTGGTTCATGGCACAACGCGACACCGTGAGCTACGCATTCCAGGGCTATGAAACGTTCGCCCGGCCGCTTGCCGTGATGGAACAGAAAGACGAAGGACAACCGACATGAGCCAGAAAGACCGACTCGCCACGGGCGGGCGCATCAACCGCGCCATTGCGCTTACGTTCACGTTCAACGGCAAGACGTATCAGGGCCATCAAGGCGATACGCTCGCCTCCGCGCTGCTCGCAAACGGCGTGCATTTCGTGGCGCGCAGCTGGAAGTACCACCGGCCGCGCGGCATTGTGACGGCCGATGTGGCGGAGCCGAATGCCGTCGTTCAGCTTGAAACCGGCGCTTATACCGTGCCGAATGCACGCGCCACCGAGATCGAGTTGTATCAGGGGCTGGTGGCCAACAGCGTGAACGCCAAGCCGAGCATCGAGAACGATCGCATGGCGGTGAACCAGAAGATCGCCCGGTTTATTCCGGCGGGCTTCTACTACAAGACCTTCATGTGGCCGCGCAAGTTCTGGCCGAAATACGAAGAAGTGATCCGCGATGCAGCCGGTCTCGGCAAGGCGCCGGAACACGTCGATGCAGATCGCTACGACAAGTGCTTCGCGCATTGCGACGTGCTCGTGGTCGGCGCCGGCCCTTCGGGTCTGGCTGCGGCGCATGCGGCCGGCCTGTCAGGTGCACGCGTGATTCTCGTCGATGACCAGCCGGAACTCGGCGGTTCGCTGCTCTCGTATCGCACCGAAATAGACGGCGCACCCGGCTTGAAGTGGGCGCAAAAGATTGAAGCTGAATTGCGCAAGATGCCGGATGTGAAGATCCTGTGCCGTAGCACGGCGTTCGGATATCAGGACCACAATCTCGTTACCATCACGCAGCGCTTGACCGAGCATCTGCCGGTATCGATGCGCAAAGGCACGCGCGAGCTGCTGTGGAAAGTACGCGCCAAGCGCGTCATTCTCGCCACGGGCGCGCAGGAACGACCGATTGTGTTCGGCAACAATGATCTGCCCGGCGTGATGCTGGCGTCGGCGGTGTCGTCGTATTTGCATCGCTATGCGGTCCTGCCGGGACGCAATGCAATCGTGTTCACGAACAACGACAGCGGCTACCAATGCGCGCTCGATCTGAAAGCGGCAGGCGCGCAGGTGACGGTAGTGGACCCGCGTCTTGCCAGCGACAAGGGCGCACTTCAGGGCCAAGCAAAACGCTATGGCGTGAAGGTCCTGAATGGCTCCGTGGTGACCGTGGCGCACGGCAAGTTGCGCGTGGCGTCGGTTGAGGTCAGTGCCTATTCGAACGGAACCGTTGGCGTGAAGCAAGCGGACCTGCCTTGCGATCTGCTCGCGGTCTCTGGCGGCTGGAGCCCGATCCTGCACCTGTTCGCACAGTCCGGCGGCAAGGCGCACTGGCACGACGAAAAGCTCTGCTTCGTTCCCGGCAAAGCGATGCAGGCCGAGAGCAGCGTAGGCGCGTGCGCCGGTGAATTCACGCTCGCCCGTGCAATCCGTTTCGCCGTCGATGCAGGCGTGGACGCCGCGCGTGCCGCAGGTTTGATCGTGGCGCGCCCGACACCCGTGCAAGTGGCCGAGGTCAGTGAAGCACCGCTCATGCCGTTGTGGCTCGTCGGTGGCCGTGAGCTGGCGACACGGGGTCCTAAGCAATTTATCGATTATCAAAACGACGTGTCCGCCGCCGATATCTTCCTCGCCGCGCGCGAAGGGTTCGAGTCGGTTGAGCACGTAAAGCGTTACACGGCGATGGGCTTTGGCACGGACCAAGGCAAGCTTGGCAACATCAACGGCATGGCGATTCTTGCTCAGGCGCTGAACAAGACCATCCCTGAAACCGGGACCACGACCTTCCGTCCGAACTACACGCCGGTCACGTTCGGTACGTTCGCGGGCCGTGAGCTGGGCGAGTTCCTCGATCCGGTTCGCAAGACCGCTGTGCACGAATGGCACGTGGAAAACGGCGCGGAGTTCGAAGATGTCGGCAACTGGAAACGGCCTTGGTACTACCCGAAGAACGGTGAAGGCATGCACGCGGCAGTGGCGCGCGAGTCGCTGGCAACGCGCACGAGCGTCGGCATTCTCGACGCATCGACGCTGGGCAAGATCGACATCCAGGGCCCCGATGCTGCGAAGCTGCTCAACTGGGTCTATACGAACCCGTGGAGCAAGCTGGAAGTCGGCAAGTGCCGCTACGGCCTGATGCTCGATGAAAACGGTATGATCTTCGACGACGGCGTGACCGTGCGCCTCGCCGACCAGCACTACATGATGACGACCACGACCGGCGGCGCTGCGCGCGTGCTGACATGGCTCGAGCGCTGGCTGCAAACCGAGTGGCCCGACATGCGGGTACGGCTGGCATCGGTAACCGATCACTGGGCGACGTTCGCAGTTGTCGGCCCTAACAGCCGCAAGGTGTTGCAGAAGGTCTGTCGCGATATCGACTTCGCCAACGCTGCGTTCCCGTTCATGAGTTATCGCGAGGGGACGGTGGCGGGAGCGGCGTCGCGAATCATGCGCATCAGCTTTTCCGGCGAACTCGCTTATGAAATCAACGTGCCGGCGAATGTTGGGCGTGCTGTGTGGGAAGCGCTGATGGCCGCCGGCGCCGAGTTCGACATTACGCCCTACGGTACGGAAACCATGCACGTGTTGCGTGCCGAGAAGGGTTACATCATCGTCGGGCAGGATACCGACGGCTCGATGACCCCGTACGACCTCGGCATGGGCGGACTGGTCGCGAAGTCGAAGGACTTCCTCGGCAAGCGTTCGCTGACGCGCTCGGATACGGCTAAGGCGGGGAGGAAGCAGCTCGTCGGCTTGCTGACCGAAGATGCGTCGTTCGTGCTTCCCGAAGGTTCGCAGATCGTGCCGGGTCCGTTCACCGGCGACACCGCGCCCATGCTTGGCCACGTCACATCGAGCTATTTCAGCCCCATTTTAAAGCGCTCGATCGCGATGGCCGTCATCAAGGGCGGTCTCGACAAGATCGGCGAGTCGGTGATGATCCCGCTCGCGAACGGCAAACAGATGCCGGCAAAAATCACCAGCTCGGTGTTCTACGACAGCGAAGGAGCACGTCAACATGTGGAATGAAAATAGAAGCAACCAGACGGTCGTGGATCGCGCAATCGGGCAAGGCGTGTGGCAGGAGTCACCGCTTGTGGGCGTAGATGGCCTGCTGAAAAAACATCAGGCGAGTGCATCGAAAGCGTTCCGTCTGGTCGAGCGGCCGTTCCTCGAACTGGTCAATCTTCGTGGTGATTTGCGCGATGCCGCGTTCGTTGCCGCAGTTGAAAGCGTGATTGGTTGCAAGCCGCCCGAGAAGCCGAATACAACGGCGACGGGCAACGGCTATGACCTGATGTGGCTCGGTCCTGATGAGTGGCTGGTACGCTCGGCCGCTGCGCATTCCGCAACGCACGCCGCGCCAATGGAAGCCAGGTTGCGCGAGGCGTTCAACGGATTGTTCGCAGCGGCAGTCGATATCGGCAGCGGTTACACCGTCCTCGAAATCAGCGGCACGCGCACGCGTGAAGTGCTCGCGCGCGGTTGTCCGCTCGATCTGCATCCGAGTTTGTTCGGCGTCGGCCAATGTGCGCAAAGTCATTACTTCAAGGCCTCCGTGACGGTGTTACCAACCGGTGAAGACAGCTTCGACCTCGTGATCCGCCGTAGTTTTGCGGACTACTTCGTGAAGATGATGCTCGACGCGGCCGAGCCGCTGATGTCGTGAAACCGTACGAACCATTCGAAACATTAAGGCCCGGCGGACGAGGCTGGCGCATCGTTGTCGATGAGCTCGTGGTGCCTACGCGCATCGGCTTGTATGCCAGAGAGCATCTGGCGCCGCAGCCCGTTGCCATCGATGCAAGCCTGCATTATCGAGGCGTGCCGGCCGAAGAGAATGCGCACGAACTGATTGATTACGAGGCGTGGTGCGCAGGTGTTTCGGACTATCTGGAGAGCAAGCCGCATACACGCTTGCTCGAAACGCTCGCGGTGGAAATAGCGGCAATGTCGTTCACGCAATGGCCTGCGCTCGACGCGCTGACGCTGCAGCTTTACAAGCCGAAGATTCGCGAAGGCACGCGGCGCGTGGGCGTTGAACTCGACTGGCATCGTGCGGATTTCGATGCGTGGCGAGCGTCAACTGGGGTGAATACAGAGCATGCGATGGTTAAGGGCTGAAACGGCCATGACGTCGACGCGCGTTCAAACTGCCGGACTTTCGCAACTTGCATGCGAGCAGCGTGATCCTCATGCGGCGCTCGCATTGCTTGATCACAGCCTCGCGCTCGGGCATCGGCGAATTGCGTTGATCCGCTATTTGCATGCGCAGTATCTGGGTGCGCCGCTGGAGCGGCGCCACCATGAGTATGTTCACAAAGTGGCTGCACGATTAAGCACCGAGACGATCGCGCGCATAGCGATGGCCGCGCGTGCTCGGATCGAGGGGTGATCTAGCTTCTGTGCTTCCAGTCGACTAAATCTAAAGGGCATAGCGGCTGCCAAGCCGCCATCCCCTTTTATATGCATTACTCACTACAACGCAGCGATCGCATCCGCCTTCCGCGCCTTCGCTCCATGCGCGACGAAATACGGCGTATCAACACGCGCTAACGGCTCGCGTCCCCGGATCTTGTCCGCGATTTTTTCCGCCAGCATGATGGTCGGCGCATTCAGGTTGCCGGTCACGATCAGCGGCATGATCGACGCGTCCACCACGCGCAGCGATTCAAGACCGTGCACGCGGCCTTCGTTATCGACCACAGCCAGCTCGTCGTAACCCATCTTGCACGAGCACGAAGGATGGAACGCCGTCTCAGCACGTTGTTTGACGAACGCGTCCAGTTGATCGTCTGTAGTGAGATCCGCGCCTGGATGCAGCTCGCGTCCCCGATATTTTTGCAATGCCGGCTGATGCATGATCTCGCGCGTAATGCGGATCGCGTCGCGGAATTCTCGCCAGTCGAGCGGGTCCGACATGTAGTTGAACAAGATGCTCGGGTGCGCGTTCGGATCGCGTGACTTCAGCTTGATACGCCCGCGGCTTGGTGAACGCATTGAACCCACGTGCGCCTGGAAGCCATGCATCTTGATCGGGTTGGAACCGTTGTAATTGATCGCGACGGGAAGGAAATGGTATTGGATGTTGGGCCAAAGATCGTCGTCGCGCGTACGTATGAAGCCACCCGCCTCGAACTGATTGCTCGCACCAATGCCGGTACCGTTCAACATCCATTCAAGCCCGATCTGCGGCTGGTTCCACCATTGCAGCGCAGGGTAAAGCGACACGGGCTCAAGGCATTCGTATTGCATGTACATCTCCAGATGATCCTGGAGATTCTCACCGACGCCCGGTAAGTCATGCACTAGAGGCACGTCAAGTTCGCGCAGCCATGTCGATCGGCCGACACCCGAACGCTGCAGTAATTGCGGAGACGCAATCGCGCCGCTGCATACCAGCACCTCCCGGCGCACGTGCGCGGTGACGCGTTCACCACCATGAAGATACGCGACGCCAATCGCTTTTTTCCCGGCGAACAGGACGCGGTCCGTAACAGCATGCGTGACGATCGTGAGATTCGGACGACCTTTCGCGCGGTCGAGATATCCACGGGCGGTACTCGAGCGGCGGCCCTTCGGCGTCACGGTCCGGTCCATCGGGCCGAAACCTTCCTGGCTATAACCGTTGAGGTCACCGGTACGGGGATAACCGGCCTGCACGCCCGCTTCGACCATCGCTGCGAACAAAGGATTGTTGCCGGGCTTGGAGGTCGTCACGTGTACGGGACCGTCGCCGCCGTGATATGCGTTCGGTCCGGCATCGCGTGTTTCGGCTTTGCGAAAATATGGCAGGCAATCGGAATAGGTCCAGTTTTCAAGGCCTTGTCGCTCGGCCCAGCCGTCATAGTCGAGCGCGTTGCCGCGGATGTAGCACATGCCGTTGATCAGCGATGAACCGCCCAGTCCTTTGCCGCGGCCGCATTCCATGCGACGGTTGTTCATGTGCGGCTCGGGATCCGTTTCGTACGCCCAGTTATAGCGCCTTCCCTGCAGCGGAAACGCCAGCGCGGCAGGCATCTGCGTGCGGAAGTCGAAGCGGTAGTCCGGTCCGCCCGCTTCGAGCAGCAGCACGGTCAGGTCGGGGTCTTCGGTGAGACGCGAGGCGAGCACGTTGCCCGCCGAACCCGCTCCCACGACGATGTAGTCGAACTCGTTCGCGCTCATCGCTTGTCTCCTTGGTTCTTAGAATACGGGTTGGTAGGGACCCAGCTCGACCTGCACGGACTTGATGCTCGTGTAGTGCTCCAGCGTGGTGATACCGTTTTCGCGGCCTACGCCCGACTGCTTGTATCCGCCCACGGGCATTTCAGCAGGCGATTCACCCCACGTATTGATCCAGCAGATACCCGCTTGAAGCGCATGAATCACACGATGCGCACGCGACAGGTTCTCCGTGACCACGCCCGCGGCGAGACCGTATTCGGTGGCGTTGGCGCGATCAATCACTTCGCTTTCCTCATCGAATGCGAGGATGCTCATGACCGGCCCGAAAATCTCTTCGCGAACAATGCGCATGTCGTCGCTGCAGTCGGTGAAGATGGTCGGCTCGACGTATTGCCCTTGGGCGAACGCGTCATGAATGATGCGCGATCCGCCGGCAATCAGCCGTGCGCCTTCTTGCTTGCCGCTTTCAATGAAGCCCAAAACCTTTTGCAATTGCGCAGCGCTGACAAGCGGGCCGAAGTTGGTGTTGACATCGGTTGGTGAGCCTACGCGAATGCGCTTTACGCGCTCCAGAATGAGCGATTCGAAGCGTTCGTATACCGGGCGTTGCACGAACACCCGCGTACCGTTCGTGCAGACCTGGCCGGAACTGAAGAAGTTGGCGCTCATTGCAATGTCGGCGGCACGTTCGAGATTGGCATCGTCGAAAATGACGAGCGGGGACTTGCCGCCCAGTTCCATCGTCACTTCCTTCAGCGATGAACCGCCGGCCATCGACATCACTTTCTTGCCTGTCTCGACACCGCCCGTGAACGACACCTTCGCGATGTCCGGATGCGCAGCGAGCAATGCGCCCACGCGGCCGTCGCCCTGCACGACGTTGAACACGCCGTCGGGGACACCGGCCTCGGAATAGATCTCAGCGAGTTTTAATGTGCTGAGCGGCGTGATTTCGCTGGGCTTGAAGATCATCGCGTTGCCTGCGGCGAGGGCGGGCGCCGACTTCCAGCAGGCGATCTGGACCGGATAATTCCATGCGCCAATTCCCGCGCACACCCCCAGCGGTTCGCGCCGCGTATAGACGAACGAGCTCGGGCGCAGCGGGATTTGCTGACCTTCTATGGCCGCTGCAAGCCCGGCGTAGTACTCGATGACATCGGCGCCTGTGACAATATCCACGGCGCGCGTTTCCGCGACTGGCTTGCCCGTGTCGCGGGTTTCGAGCGCGGCGAGTTCGTCGTTGCGCTCGCGCAGGATATCCACCGCGCGCCGCAGGATGCGCGAGCGTTGCATTGCGGTCATCGCGGCCCATTCACGCTGTCCTTCACGCGCCGAGCGTACAGCGCGATCAATATCCGCTGCGCTTGCCTGTTGAACGCTCGCGAGCGTTTCGCCCGTGGCGGGGTCGAGCGTGTCGAAGGTTTCGCCGCTGGTGGCGTCGACGTAAGCGCCGCCAATGTACAAGCGCTGCAATTCGAAAACGGGCATGGTGTAGTCCTTTAAGTGAGGGTCCGGCCCCGCGTGTCGCGTGGATCAAGCATGAGGTCGATGTAATCGTTGGCAAGGCGCATGGCCGCTCTCGTGTCGAACGGCTCGCCGGACAGTGCGCCGCGCAACCACAAGCCGTCGATCAGCGCCGCCAATCCGCTTGCCGCGCGACGCGCGGCGGCGCGGGGCAGCGCCTTCGAAAAATCGGCGCATAAATTGGAATGCAGGCGACGCGTGTTGACGTTTTGCAGCCGCCGCAATTGCGGTTTGTGCATGCTCTCCGACCAGAACGCGAGCCACGTCTTCATCACCGGATTGTTGACTTGCGCGGCATCGAAATTCGCCGCCACTACCGCACGCAAACGCGCCCGTGGATCGTCTTTTGCGGCCCGGCGCCTGCGCGATGTTGCGTTCCACAGGTCTCGTAGCACATGGCGCATGGTGGCTTCGAGCAGGCTGTCCTTGTCGCCGAAATAATGACTGACGATACCCGTGGAGATGCTTGCGCGCTGCGCAACCGATGCCAGCGTTGTGCCGGCTAGACCCGCATGGTCGATGCTCAGCAGCGTGGCGTCGATCAGCTGCGCCCGGCGGATTTCGCGCATTCCTAGCTTGGGCATGGGTTTTTATCGAAGAAGCTTCAGGAAAACAAGGATTGAATCCTAGGTATTTTATATTGATTGGTCAATCAATATAAAACCGCCATGTCGGTTTCTGCCAAACCCATGTCGCGTTCGATGCGCGTCCGAGGCGCGCCACAGGTCTACGCTCGTTAGGCGGTGCATGGTTGTGTTTTGCCGTGCAGATCGTCCACGAGACAAGGATCGAGACTAGGAGACAGGCAATGAGCAGTAATCGCGGTGTCGTGTATCTGGGGCAGGGCAAGGTTGAAGTGCAATCCATCGACTATCCGAAGATGGTCGATCCACGCGGCCGGCAAATCGGGCATGGCGTGATTCTCAAGGTGGTCACCACGAATATTTGCGGGTCAGACCAGCACATGGTGCGAGGCCGCACGACGGCTCAGGTCGGCCTCGTGCTCGGGCACGAGATCACCGGTGAGGTGATCGAGGTTGGGCGCGACGTGGAGACGCTCAAGATTGGCGATCTGGTGTCCGTGCCGTTTAACGTGGCTTGCGGCCGTTGTCCGACTTGCAAGGCGCAAAACACGGGCGTGTGCCTGAACGTCAATCCGTCGCGCGCGGGCGGCGCTTACGGGTACGTGGATATGGGCGGCTGGATTGGCGGTCAGGCTGAATACGTGCTGGTTCCGTATGCTGATTTCAATCTTCTGAAGTTTCCCGATCGCGACCAGGCGATGTCGAAGATTCGCGATCTCACGTGCCTTTCCGACATCTTGCCGACGGGTTATCACGGCGCCGTGATGGCCGGCGTGAAGCCGGGTTCGACCGTGTATATCGCAGGTGCGGGGCCGGTTGGGATGGCTGCTGCGGCATCGGCGCGTTTGCTTGGCGCGGCTTGTACGATCGTCGGCGATATGAACGAGGAGCGTCTCGCGCACGCACGCAAGGTGGGATTCGAGACGGTGGATCTGTCGAAGGATGCGACGCTTGGCGAGCAGATAGCGGCTATTCTCGGTACGCCAGAAGTGGATTGCGCGGTCGATTGCGTCGGCTTTGAAGCGCATGGTCATGGCAGCAGCGGAAGTCATCAGGAAGCGCCCGCTACGGTGCTTAATTCGCTGATGGAAATCACGCGGGTGGCGGGGGCGATTGGTATTCCGGGCCTTTATGTCACGGACGATCCGGGTGCCGCTGACGCTGCCGCGAAGAAGGGCGCGTTGAGTATTCGCTTTGGGCTTGGTTGGGCGAAATCACATTCGTTCTTTACTGGGCAGACGCCGGTCATGAAGTACAACCAGAATCTGATGCAAGCCATTTTGTGGGATCGTTTGCCGATTGCGGATATCGTTAATGTGTCGGTGGTGACACTCGATCAGGCGCCGGATGGATATCGGCAGTTTGACGGCGGTGCGCCGCGCAAGTTTGTGATCGATCCGCATGGGATGTTGAAAGCGGCCTAAGGTGTGGGTTCGCACCCGGGGTTCGCTTCGGGTGCAGGTTCTGGCGTTGGCGGTCGGGGGTTTTGTTGGGTTGCACGGGTTTTGGCGTGAGCGGTCTGGTTCAGTGCCGGGTTGCTGCTTTCCAGGTTTTCGCGCGTTTGGTGTTAGCTGTCTTCTTTACCACTATTAGCCACTGTGCGTGGCGGCACGTCATTTCTTTGTCCAAAGCGACAAAGAAACGAAGCAAAGAAAGCGCTTTCACCTCTCTAAAAATTAAGTGTCCACAGCGTGCAGTTTTGATTCATTGGTACCCGAAAAGCACGGTGCTCGCAAGAGCTTAGGATGTGTGAAACCCTCCTTCTCGCGAATCCTGACAGTAAAACGCTTCGCCCCTTACGCTCTCGGGCTAGCACCCTTGCCCCGCGAATCCACACGGCCTCACGCGTATTTGCCGCTGTGGCGCTTCGCGGGTTAGCTATGAGTTTGCATTGTTATTTGCCGGGTTAGGCTTCACGTATTCTGCAGATCCATTTCTCGGTGGTTTAAAAAATGGTTCGGCATGCATAAAAAGTTGGAGGTTGGTTTTCCGCGGATAGCGCGGGGTGCTCCTTGGGCAGGTTCAGTCGCTAGTGCTTGCCCGAGAGCGTACGGGGCGCAGCGTTTTACTGTCAGGATTCGCGAGAAGGAGGGTTTCACACATCCGGTGCTCTTGCGAGCACCGTGCTTTTGGGGCACCCATGAATAAAAACTGCACGCTGTGGACACTTAGGGTAGAGCGGTGAAAGCGTTTTCTTTGCTTCGTTTCTTTGTCGCTTTGGACAAAGAAATGACGCGCCGCCACGCGCAGTGGCTAATAGTGATAAAGAAAACATCCAACATAAAACCCGCGAAGACCTGGAAAGCAGCAACCCAGCAGTGAACCAGATCGCTAACGCAGAACCCGTGCAACCCGGCATTGACCCCGAGTGCTAACGCACAAACCGCCCGATCACAAACAAAAACTAAGCGGCGTTTTGAGCAATAGCCATCGCAGGAGCGACAACAGCAAGTGGTGGCAACTGGCGCCGCCGTTCCCTTGTGGGCGCAGTCCCAAACGCATCGCGATAACTCTTACTAAAGTGGCATGCCGACTGAAAGCCACAAGCCATCGTGATATGCATGATCGACATGTCAGTCTGCAGCAGCAATTCCCGCGCGCGCCGCAATCGCAACGTCAAATAATAATGCGTCGGCGTCATGCCAAGATGCTCGCGAAACAGCCGCTGCAATTGCCGCTGCGACATCCCCGCCAGCCGCGCCAATTCCTCCCGCGACAACGGCTCTTCTATGTTGTTCTCCATCAGCGAGATCACTTCGAACAGTGACTTGTTCGCCGACCCCAGCCGCGCGACCAACGGCATGCGTTGCTGCGCATTAGTATCGCGAACATGCTCCACGATGAACTGCTCCGCAATCTGCGTGACCTTCGCTGACCCCACGCGCGTAGCGATCAGGTTCAACATCATGTCGAGTGGCGCAACACCTCCCGTGCATGTCACGCGATCCCGATCGATCACGAATAGTTCTTTGAGAAAGCGTGTTTCCGGAAATTCCTCTTTCAACGCCGACATGTTTTCCCAATGGATCGCACATGCATATCCAGCGAGCAAACCGGCGCGAGCCAACGCATAAGTTCCCGTGCACAGACTGCCGAGCACACTGCCAAGCCGGGCAAAACGGCGTAAGGCGGCCAGGTGCGCAGGCGTGGTTTCGCGCTGGACGTCGATGCCGCCGACCACGAACACAATATCCGGAAGCCCCACGCATTCGACCGGTCCGGTATCGACGGAGAGGCCATTGCTTGCCGCCACAGGACCACCGTCCGGGCTTACGATCGACCACGTGTACAACTTCTGCCCGGTCAGGTAGTTCGCCATGCGCAGCACTTCGATGGCGTTGGTGAACGCGATCATCGTGAAGTTAGGCAGCGGCATGAACGCGAAATGCGCCAGCGACGCGGTTCGGTCGGGGGACATGGAGGAAGGAATCCTTCGAATCTAGTGAGGCTATGTCGTGGGGACACGACTATGGACATTTTGTAGATGTTTGCAACATGCATGCCATCAGGCTAAACCCTATCGGCACTGAAGCTTACGGCCGCGTAAGCGCTTGGCGACGCACCGCGAAGGGGATCGAAACCTCATTGAGCACCGCACGTGAGCGGAAATTGTCCGCTGCGGTGCAGCATCGAATTTGCGTTTGAGCGTGGCGCGCGACGACTTGTGTAAAACGGACGTCGATGTCGGAAAAGGCCAAGAACACGTCTAAATTCATAAATTGGCGCGTGGGGTGAAAGTCAAGAATAGACGCATCGGAAAGCGGTTCCCAGTGCGGCTGCAAGTGTCTTTGCATAAGGGCCCACAAAGCAAACCGCCTTTCCAAAAACGACTTGTCCCCGAACCCACGGATGCTTCAATGTCAAATTCCTCGACCCGCCCCGCCGCCCCTTTCTTCGAAGAACCGCTTGCCACCCGCGACGCGCCCGTGCGCAGCGCCATCCTTAAAGAGCTCGAACGCCAGCAGTCGCAGATCGAACTGATCGCGTCGGAAAACATTGTCTCGCGCGCCGTTCTCGAAGCGCAGGGTTCAGTGCTGACGAACAAATACGCGGAGGGTTATCCGGGCAAGCGCTATTACGGCGGCTGCGAATTCGTCGATGAAATCGAAACGCTTGCGATCGATCGCGTGAAACAGATCTTCAACGCGAAGTTCGCCAACGTGCAGCCGCATTCCGGCGCGCAAGCGAACGGCGCCGTGATGCTCGCGCTGACGAAACCCGGCGATACCGTCCTCGGCATGTCGCTCGATGCAGGCGGTCACCTGACACACGGCGCCAAGCCGGCGATGTCCGGCAAGTGGTTCAACGCAGTCCAGTACGGCGTGAATCGCGAGACCATGCTGATCGATTACGAGCAGATCGAAGAACTCGCGATGCAGCACAAGCCTACTTTGCTGATCGCCGGTTTCTCGGCGTATCCGCGGGAACTGGACTTTGCGCGTCTGCGTGCGATCGCAGACAAAGCCGGTTCAAAGCTCATGGTCGACATGGCGCACATTGCGGGCGTGATCGCCGCAGGGCGGCATCAGAATCCGGTTGAACATGCGCATGTGGTCACGTCCACCACGCACAAGACGCTGCGCGGTCCGCGCGGCGGTTTTGTACTGACCAACGATGAAGACATCGCCAAGAAGATCAATTCAGCGGTGTTCCCGGGCCTCCAGGGCGGTCCGCTGATGCATGTGATCGCTGGTAAGGCAGTGGCTTTCGGCGAGGCGCTGCAGCCCGGTTTCAAGACTTACATCGATAACGTGCTGGCGAACGCGAAAGCGCTGGGCGAAGTGCTGAAGGCCGGCGGCGTTGACCTCGTGACCGGCGGCACGGACAACCATTTGCTGCTCGTCGATCTGCGCCCGAAGGGCTTGAAGGGCAACCAGGTCGAGCATGCGCTGGAACGCGCCGGGATTACTTGCAACAAGAATGGCATCCCGTTCGATCCGGAAAAGCCGACGGTCACCTCAGGTGTGCGCCTCGGCACGCCGGCCGGCACCACGCGTGGTTTTGGCGTGGCAGAGTTCCGTGATATCGGCCGCCTGATCGTGGAAGTGTTCGACGCCCTGCGCGACCACCCCGAAGGTCACGCGGAGACCGAACACCGCGTGCGCCGCGAAATCTTCACGCTGTGCGAACGCTTCCCCATTTATTGATTACGCCCTCCTTCCTGGAGCAAGAGATGAGCACACTTCACGACAGCAGCATCATCATCGACGGCCTGAACATCTCGAAGTTCGAGCCGTCGGTGTTCGAGGACATGAGAAAGGGCGGCGTGACCGCAGTGAACTGCACGGTATCGGTCTGGGAGAGCTTTCAGAAGACCGTGGACAACATTGCCGAAATGCGTCAAATGATCCGTGAGCACAGCGACATTCTCACGCTCGTACGCACGACGGACGACATTCGCCGGGCAAAGAAAGAGAACAAGACGGGCATCATTTTTGGTTTCCAGAACGCGCATGCGTTCGAAGACAACCTGGGTTATATCGAAACATTCAAGCAGCTTGGCGTGAACGTGGTGCAGCTTTGCTACAACACGCAGAACCTGGTGGGCACCGGTTGTTATGAGCGCGATGGCGGTCTCTCGGGCTTCGGCCGCGAAGTGATCCAGGAAATGAATCGCGTTGGCATCATGGTCGACCTGTCGCACGTGGGCGGCACGACGTCTTCCGAAGCCATCGCCTTCTCGAAGAAGCCAGTGTGTTATTCGCATTGCTGCCCGTCTGGCCTGAAAGAACACCCGCGCAACAAGTCCGATGAGCAACTCAAGGAAATTGTTGATGCAGGCGGTTTCGTCGGCGTGACGATGTTCGCACCGTTCCTGAAGCGCGGTCCGGATGCGACGGTCGAAGACTACCTTGAAGCGATCGAGTATGTGGTCGACCTGATCGGCGAAGACAACGTGGGCATTGGCACGGACTTCACGCAAGGCTATAGCACGGAATTCTTCGACTGGATCACGCATGACAAGGGTCGTTATCGTCAATTGACGAACTTCGGCAAGGTCGTGAATCCAGAAGGTATCCGAACCATTGGCGAATTCCCGAACCTGACCGCCGCGATGGAACGCGCGGGCTGGGGCGAGTCGCGCATCAAGAAAATCATGGGCGAGAACTGGGTGCGCGTGTTCGACAGCGTCTGGAACGTCTGATCCGGCTCACTCAATAAAATAGGAACTCACACGATGCAACCGCAACTGCCTATTGACGTCGATCCGGAAACTGGCGTCTGGACGACTGACTCGCTGCCCATGCTCTACGTGCCGCGTCATTTCTTCACGAACAATCATTTGGCCGTTGAAGAAGCGCTGGGCCGCGAAGTGTATGCGAAGAGCCTTTACACGGCGGGTCACAAGTCGGCGTATCACTGGTGCGATAAAGAAGCCAAGCAGCATGGCATCAGCGGCATGGCGGTGTTCGAACATTATCTGAAGCGCCTGTCGCAACGCGGCTGGGGTTTGTTCTCGATTGTTGCAAGCGACCCGGCGGCCTCGACAGCCACCGTGCATCTGCATAACTCGTCATTCGTGCTCGCGCAGCCGGGCAAGGAAGGCAAGCTTTGCTACATGTTTGCCGGCTGGTTTTCCGGCGCAATGGACTGGGTCAACGACACGGCGCCCGAAGGCACCAAGAAAGGCCCGAAGTCATTTTCAGTTGAGACGCAATGCGCGGCTGAAGGGCATTCGCATTGCGTGTTTGAAGTGACACCGCTGGCAGCGTAGACGAGTAATAAAGCAGCGTAGTACATAGATAATTCCGAGGTCGACCGCGATGCGTTACCCCAACCTTTTCAAGCCTCTTACGCTGAACAAGCTGACCTTGCGCAATCGCATTGTCAGCACCGCGCACGCGGAGGTCTATGCGGAACCAGGCGGTTTGCCCGGTGATCGGTATATCCGTTATTACGAAGAAAAGGCCAAGGGCGGTGTGGGCCTCGCTGTATGCGGCGGCTCGAGCCCGGTATCTATCGATAGTCCGCAAGGTTGGTGGAAGTCGGTGAATCTCTCGACCGACAAGATCATTGATCCGCTCGCGCGTCTGGCCGAAGCCATGCACAAGCATGGCGCGAAGATCATGATCCAGGCGACCCACATGGGACGTCGTACCGCGTATCACGGCGAGCATTGGCCGCACTTGATGTCGCCGTCAGGCGTGCGTGAACCGGTGCATCGCGGCAACGCCAAGATCATTGAAGTAGAAGAAATCAAGCGCATCATTACCGACTTCGCCGCGGCGGCGAAGCGCATAAAAGATGCGGGCATGGACGGCGTCGAAATCTCGGCGGCGCATCAGCATTTGATCGACCAGTTCTGGAGTCCGCGCACGAATTTTCGTACCGATGAATGGGGCGGCTCGCTCGAAAACCGTCTTCGTTTTGGTAACGAAGTGCTCAAGGCCGTGCGTGAAGCGGTGGGTCCGGATTTCTGCGTCGGCCTGCGCATGTGTGGCGATGAGTTCCACGAAGACGGTCTCGATCACACGCAGCTGAAAGAGATTGCGCAGTCGATGTCGGAGTCGGGCTTGATCGACTACATCGGCGTGATCGGTTCTGGCGCGGACACGCACAATACGCTCGCGAACTGCATGCCGCCCATGGCGCTGCCGCCCGAGCCGTTCGTGCATCTTGCTGCGGGCATCAAGTCAGTGGTGAAGCTGCCGGTGATGCACGCGCAAAGTATTCGCGACGCAGGACAAGCCGAGCGCTTGCTGGAGTCGGGCATGATCGACCTGGTCGGCATGACGCGCGCGCAGATCGCCGATCCGCACATGGTCATCAAGATCCGCGATGGCCGCGAAGACGAGATCAAGCAGTGCGTCGGCGCAAATTATTGTATCGACCGGCAGTACAACGGTCTGGACGTGCTGTGCGTGCAGAACGCGGCGACATCGCGCGAAGAAACCATGCCGCACGTGATCGAAAAATCGCGTGGGCCGAAGCGCAAGGTCGTGGTGGTGGGTGCGGGTCCTGCGGGACTTGAAGCGGCACGGGTCGCGAAATCGCGGGGGCATGACGTCGTATTGTTCGAGAAGAACGAATACGTGGGCGGTCAGATCATGCTGGCGGCGAAGGCGCCGCAGCGCGAGCAGATGGCGGGCATCGTGCGCTGGTTCGATATGGAAACAAAGCGCCTTGGCGTCGATCGCCGGCTGGGTGTGGCCGCCGACGAAAAGATGATCATGGCTGAGAAGCCGGACATTATCGTGCTGGCTACGGGCGGATTGTCGTTCACGCAGCAAGTGCAGGCGTGGGGCGTTGAGGAAGGTCTTGCGGTGAGTTCGTGGGACATCCTTTCGGGCAAGGTCGAGCCGGGTAAGAACGTGCTGGTCTATGACGGCGTGAGCATGCAGGCAGGCGCGGGCGTGGCGGACTTCATGGCGAGCCGCGGATCGAACGTTGAAATCGTGACGCCGGACGTCAAGGTCTCGGACGATGTGGGCGGCACGACCTTCCCGATTTTCTATCGACGTCTGTATGCGCAAGGCGTGATCGCCACGCCGAACTACTGGCTCGACAAAGTGTATGAAGAAGACGGCAAGAAGATCGCTGTGATCCGCAACGAGTACACGGAAGAGCAGGAGGAGCGCGCGGTCGATCAGGTGGTGATCGAGAACGGTATCGTGCCCAATGACGAGCTCTACTGGAAGCTCAAGCCGGAGTCGTTGAATCGCGGCCAGATCGATGTGCACAAGCTCTTCGCTTCCGAACCGCAACCGTCCCTGAGTGAAGAACTGGGCAACGGCCGCTTCCTGCTGTTCCGCGTAGGCGACTGCATCTCCATGCACAACATTCACGGCGCGATTTACGACGCGCTGCGCCTCGTCAAGGACTTCTGATAATGAGCCCGGTGTTTGTCATTACCGCGTTGTTGTGGTTGTCGGTGGCGGGTCTGGCATTTGCACTGTTCAAGCGCGCAGCGTATTGGCGTGAAGGCCGCGCAACCGCTGCCGGTGCTTACGGCTGGGGCAATTTGCTGTCGATTCCGAAGCGCTATTTCGTCGATCTGCATCATGTGGTGGCACGCGATCCGTACATTGCGAAGACGCACGTGGCGACAGCCGGTGGTGCGATTGCTGCAATGGCGCTCGTGTTCCTCAACTACGGGCTGGCTATCTATTCACCGTGGCTCGACAAGCTGATTTTTCTAGCGGCGTTGATCATGCTCGTGGGCGCTGTATTTGTATGGCGTCGCCGGCATGGAGCGAAGGCGGTGCCGGCGCGTTTGTCGCGTGGTCCTTGGGATAGCCTGCCGTTGCTGCTGGGTTCGTTCGCCCTCGGACTTGTGTTGTTTATCGTATTGCCCGCTGCGGCCATGTCAGGTGCATTGGCGATCATCGTCGCGTTGCTGATTGCAGCAGGTGCGTTCACGATGACATTCGGCGCGGCCCGTGGCGGTCCGATGAAACACGCGATGGCAGGGTTGTTGCATCTCGCGTTTCATCCCCGGCAGGAGCGCTTCACTGGACGCAGCCACGAGCATGACGTCGTCCCACCGACCGCGCTCAAGATGCCCGTGCTCGACGCAAAGGAATATGGCGTTGGCAAGCCGGTTGAGTTTCGATGGAACCAGTTACTGAGTTTCGATGCCTGCGTGCAATGCGGCAAGTGCGAAGCGGCGTGTCCGGCGTTCGCGGCGGGTCAGCCGCTGAACCCGAAGAAGCTGATCCAGGATCTGGTGACCGGCATGGTCGGCGGAACCGATGCTGCGTATGCAGGCAGCCCGACGCCCGGCATCCCGCTCGGCAAGCATTCGGGCGCACCGTCGAAGCCGCTGATTTCCACGATGATCGAAGCGGACACGATCTGGTCCTGCACCACCTGCCGCGCGTGCGTTCAAGAGTGCCCGATGCTGATCGAGCATGTGGACGCTATCGTGGATATGCGTCGGAATCAGACGCTGGTCGAAGGCATCGTGCCGGGTAAGGGTCCCGAAACACTGGCCAACTTGCGCGAGACGGGTAGCGCGAATGGCTTCGATATCGGCGCGCGATACGACTGGGCCGTGGACCTGCAAGTGCAGGTCGCACAGCCGGGACGTCCGGTCGATGTGCTGCTGATTGCAGGCGAAGGTGCGTTCGACATGCGCTATCAGCGCTCCCTGCGCGCACTGGTCAAGGTGCTGAACAAGGCCGGTGTCGACTATGCGGTGCTCGGCGGCGTAGAAACGGATACCGGTGACACAGCACGTCGTCTCGGCGATGAAGCCACGTTCCAGCAACTGGCGACGCAACTTATCGCGACCCTTTCGCAGTATTCGTTCAAGAAGATTGTTACCGCCGATCCGCACGTGATGCATAGCCTGCGTAATGAATATCGCGCGTTGGGTGGTTTGTACGAAGTGCAGCATCACACGTCACTGATCGCTGAGCTGGTCGCCAGCGGCAAGCTCACGCCGGCCGCCGAAAGCGCGCTCGGCGCAGGCAAGACCGTCACGTATCACGACCCGTGCTATCTCGGCCGATACAACGGCGAGACGGAAGCGCCGCGCACCTTGCTTAAATCGATCGGCATCAAGGTCGTCGAGATGGAACGCAACGGCATGCGTGGCCGATGCTGCGGCGGTGGCGGCGGCGCGCCGCTCACGGACATCCCCGGCAAGCAGCGCATTCCCGACATCCGTATCAATGACGCCCGCGCGATCAACGCGGAGATTGTCGCGGTCGGATGCCCGAATTGCACGGCGATGCTGGAAGGCGTAGTAGGTACCCGGCCGGAAGTGCTGGACGTGGCTGAACTCGTTGCAGCGGCGCTGGAGTAAGCAATGAATACGATCAAACGAATTGATCCGCGCCGGCCGTTTTCCATCACGGCAGAAGGGCTCAAGCGCATTACGCTGGGTTTTATCGGCGTGGCGGGAGACGCTCAAACGGGCGCCTTGGGTGGGCATCGTGACCAGGCGAAGCCGCGCCGTACGACTTCAGCCGCGCAACGTTCCTTGCTCGTGGCCGCACACAGTGACCGCGGATCGCTGGATGACCACGCGCGCCAGACGCTTGCGGCAGCGGCGTTACTCGCGGACCCGGCAACGCAAGTCGTATTGCTTGTGCTTGGCGAATTGAAGGACGACGCGGCTGCGCTCGGCGCGGACAAAGTGATCGAGATGGCGTCATTCGATCGTCGCGCATTCGCCCCTGATGCCGCTCTGAACGCGCTCGCCGCGTGCGTTGCGGCGTACTCGCCCGCGCATGTTTTCCTCCCCGATAACGCAACCGGCGATGGCGATCTAGGTCGCCGATACGCGGCACAAGCGAAGGCATCAATGGCAGCGCATGTGGTCGAAATAGACGCTACGCACGTTGCGGTTTATGCCCAGGCGCGCAAGGCGTTTGCCGTGCGTTCCCTGCCCGATGTGATCCTGCTTGCCCCGAATGCCGTCGATGCAAGATTGCCGTTTGTCGGCGCGGGAGATCGTGTAGCGGCTGAGCAGTTTTTTGCTGAAAGCCATACGCTCGATGCGAGTCGCTACAAAGACCTGGGCATCGAAGAAATCGATGCTGCTCAAGTCGCGCTTGAGGAAGCGGATTTCATTGTGTCGGCGGGGAATGGCGTGACCGATGTTCCAGCGTTCGAGCGGCTTGCCAGCACGGTAGGCGCTGCAATTGGCGCAAGCCGGGTTGCAGTGGACGATGGCAAGTTCCCCCGCGACAAACAGATCGGGGCAACGGGCAAGACGGTCGATGCCAGCATCTACATTGCGTTCGGTATCTCGGGCGCGGTGCAGCACTTGCAGGGCATCAAGGATTGCCGTCACGTGATTGCGGTGAACCTGGACGCGAGCGCGCCCATCGCGAAACGCGCGAACCTGACGATCATCGGCGACGCGCAGGAAACGATCGCGGCGCTGACCGATGCCGCCGCGGCTGCGCGAATCGCGCGTGCCAACCCGGGCTCGCTAACAGCGTCCGGAGGCAGCGCCGCGAGTGCAGCGAAGCTGGAAGGAGCGCTCGCATGAACAACGCTCCGACCACGAACCACCTGAACAAGATCGCCGTCCTCGTCTCGGTCGGCCGTCACCCGGTGAGCGGAACGGCGCGCTACAGCCGCAATGACGCCGCCGCGCTGACCTTGGCCACGCGCCTCGCCGCCCAGCATCGAGCCACGCTCGACGTGTTGCACGCAGGCGATTCAACCAATCCCGCATTGCGAGAATATCTCGCGTTAGGCGCTGCGAAAGTGGAAGTGCTGGCCGTAGCCGCAGGCGATGAAATCGCCCCGGCGCTGACCGCGCGCTTGAAGGGTTACGACCTTGTATTGACCGGCACGCGTGCGGAAGGGACCGAAGACAGCGGCATGCTGCCGTACAAGCTCGCTGATTCACTGGGCTTCGCGCTGCTTGCATCGGCAGTGGATATCGACGTTGAAACCGATCACATCACCGTCCGGCAATTCCTGCCGAAAGGATTGCGTCGCCGCGTGCAGGCAAGCTTGCCTGCCGTCGTCGCCGTGCATCCCATGGCGAACGCCACGCCGCGATACGCGTACGCAAAGTTGCGCGAAGGCGCGGTCGAACCGGTGCTCGTGAGCGGCGCTGGCCCGGCAGAAAGCACCGCCTGGACGATCAAGCCCGCGACGGCCAAACCCGTGCGGCTCGCGGCGGCTGAAAAGCGTTCGGGCCATGCGCGCATGCTCTCGGCCACGACTACGGAAAGCCGGGGCGGCAGCGTCGTAATTGAAGGGACTTCCGTCGAAAAAGCACAAGTGATCCTGGCGTATTTGCGCGAGCATCAACTCGTCGATTACTGATTTGCGACACGAAAATTCCTGCTCGATTCCCGCACGTTAAGGTCGGGCGGGGCACCAAAACACGGAGTACACGATGAAAGTTTCCGCAGACGTTCGCGCAATGATCGAACGCCGCAAGAAGGGTCACACGCTGGAAGCGCCGTTCTACGCGAGCGAGGAAATCCACGCACTGGACATGGATGCGATCTTCCGGCGGCACTGGATCCAGGTCGCGGTCGAGCCGGACGTGCCGGAAGCCGGCGACTACATGACGGTGGAACTCGGCAACGACTCCATCCTGATCGTGCGCGACGACGACATGCAGATCCGCGCGTTTCACAACGTATGCCGGCATCGCGGTGCGCGTTTGTGCAGCTCGGAGAAGGGCTCGCTAGGCAATATTGTGTGCCCGTATCACAGCTGGACTTACAACCTGAATGGCGACCTGATGTTCGCCGAACACATGGGCGAGCAGTTCGACAAGTGCAAGCACAGCCTCAAGAAGATCCATCTCGAGAATCTCGCGGGACTGATTTTTGTCTGTCTCGCCGAAACGCCGCCAGCGGACTTCGCTGTAATGCGCGCTTCAATGGAACCGTATTTGTTGCCGCACGGCCTGGCCGATTGCAAGGTGGCCGCCTCTATCGACATCATCGAAAAGGGCAACTGGAAGCTCACGATGGAGAACAATCGCGAGTGCTATCACTGCGTGGCGAACCATCCTGAACTGACCATCTCGCTGTACGAATATGGCTTCGGTTATCAGCGTTCCGCGGACAACGAAGAAGCCATGGCGGCCTTCGACAAGACCGTTGAAGAACGCACGCAGCAATGGGAAGCGATGAACCTGCCGTCGAAGGAAATCGACCGGCTGGCTGACCTGGTCAGCGGCTTCCGCACGCAGCGTTTGCCGCTCGATCGCAGCGGTGAATCGCAAACGATGGACGCCAAGGTGGCGTCGAAGAAATTGCTTGGCGGTTTTCAACAAGCCGATCTCGGCGGCCTCTCGTTCTGGACGCAACCGAATTCATGGCATCACTTCATGAGCGATCACATTGTGAGCTTCTCGGTGATCCCGCTGTCGGCTGGCGAGACGCTGGTTCGCACAAAATGGCTCGTGCATAAGGACGCGAAAGAAGGCATTGACTACAACGTCGACAACCTGACCGCCGTCTGGCGCGCGACGAACGACCAGGACCGTGCGCTGGTGGAATTCTCGCAACTCGGCGTGACGAGCAGCGCGTATGAACCGGGTCCGTATTCGCCGTTCACGGAAGGCCTCGTGGAGAAATTCTGCGAGTGGTACATAGGCCGGCTCGACGACTACGCGAGCACCCCGGATGAAGTGAACGCGAGCACGCACGGCGAGAAAGTCGTCTCGTTCAAACGCTAAGTTCAAGCGCTCACTCATCCAGCAAACAACGTCGCACTCAAAGCTACAGCGGAGAAACAGATGATGCGCGATCAGGCGACGTTCGAGCCTGCCCCAAACCGGGTGACTCAGCCGGAGTTCTGGGGCACGCTTCCCGCCCGTTGGGATAGCGATACCGACGAGACGCTCGTCTGCTGCCACGTTCGTCAGGAAACGCACGACGTGAAGAGCTTTTTCTTTCGTGCGCCAAATGAACGGACCTTCGTATTCGAGCCGGGTCAGTTCATTACGCTCGAGCTGGAGATAGACGGGGAATCGATTAATCGCTGCTATACGATCTCCTCGCCGCCGACGCGTCCCCACACCATTTCCATTACGGTGAAGCGCGTGCCCGGTGGCAAGGTGTCGAACTGGCTGCACGACAATCTTCAGACAGGTGGCAAGGTTCGCGTGCTGGGACCGGCCGGCGAGTTCACGTGCGCGCGGCATCCGGCGCGCAAGTTCCTGTTTTTGTCGGCGGGATCGGGTGTCACGCCGTTGATGTCCATGAGCCGCGCGCATCACGAACTCGGCGAGGATCGCGACATCGTGTTCGTGCATAGCGCCCGCACGCCCGATGACATCATCTTCGCGCGCGAGCTCGACCTGATTGCGTCGAACCAGACGAACTTCCGCACGGCGTTCGTGTGCGAACGAGTCGGCGCGCGGACGAACTGGCCGGGCGTGACGGGTTTCCTCACACTGCCTTTGCTCAAGCTCGTCGCACCGGATTTTCTGGAGCGGGAAATCTTTACCTGCGGTCCCGCGCCGTACATGAAAGCGGTGCGCGATCTGTTGGCGGAAGGTGGCTTCGACACCAGGCATTATCACGAGGAAAGCTTCTCCTTCGAGACGATTTCGGAAGTCGCGGCGCAACTGACGACGGCTCATGTCACCGATGCATTGCAATCGACTGAGGCATTTGCGGAGATGCGCGAAAGCGCGGTTGGCTTTGACCTCTCGCCTGAGATCGCCCCTGCACCGGTAGAGACCACGTTCAAGGTAAGTTTTGCCAAGAGCAATCGCGAGATCGAATGCGGCAGCACGCAGCATGTTCTGGATGCAGCCAAGAAATCGGGTGTGCGCTTGCCGGCATCGTGTACGCAAGGCATGTGCGGTACCTGCAAGGTCAAGCTGCTATCGGGTGAAGTCGAGATGAAGCATAACGGCGGTATTCGCCAGCGCGAGATCGATCAGGGCATGGTGCTGTTGTGCTGCAGCAAGCCGCTGACCGACCTTGTCGTCGATAAGTAGGGTATTCATCAGGGCCGGCGACGCACCCGGATTAAAGGAGGTCGCATCCAGACAACTGGGTGTCGAAAAATAACCAGTCGGCGTATTTCTGGCCGGTGATTCTAAAGCCTCAATGGTGAGGACCGCAAAGGGGAGTACGACAATGAGACTGATCAAAAAACTGCTTGTTTTAAGCACCTTAAGTGCTGCGCTGGCTGCAACCAGCGCGGGTGTAATTGCCGCCGACGCGAAACCGACCATCAAGATCGGTTACGTGGAAGGCTGGGACGACAGCGTCGCGACATCGAACGTGGCGGCTCAGATCATCGAGAAAAAGCTGGGCTATCCGGTGCAACTCGTACCGGTCGCGGCCGGCGTGATGTGGCAGGGCGTGGCGCGCGGCGACCTCGACGCTACGCTTTCAGCGTGGTTGCCGGTCACGCACGGCGCGTACTGGGAAAACTTCAAGACGAAGGTCGTCGATCTCGGCACCAACTTTCCTGACGCGAAGATTGGCCTGATCGTGCCGGAAAATGCCGACGTGACGAGCCTGACGGATCTGGAAGCGAAGAAAGACGAATTCGGCGGCCGCATTGTCGGCATCGATGCTGGTGCGGGCGTGATGTCGAAGACGAGTGAAGCGATCAAGGCATACGGTCTGGACTACACGTTGATGCCGAGTTCGGGCAGCGCGATGACGGCGGAACTGGCGCGTTCGGAAAACGCCAAGAAGCCGATCATTGTGACGGGCTGGAAACCGCACTGGATGTTCGCGAAGTACAAGCTGAAATTCCTGGAAGATCCGAAGAAGGTGTTCGGTGAAGCCGAGCACGTGGACAGCGTGATCAATCCGGGCCTGGAGACCAAGGCGCCTACCGTGGTTGCTTTCCTGAAGAAGTTCCAATGGAAACCGGGCGAAATCGACAGCGTGATGCTCGCCACCACGAACGGCGCGAAGCCGGCCGCTGCTGCGGACGCGTGGGTGAGCGCACATGGCGATCGTGTGTCTAGCTGGACGGCAAATTAAAGGTCTCTTGCCAATGCTTTAGCTTCAACGAAACAACGCCGCTTTTAGCGGCGTTGTTTTATTTTAGAGCCTCTTTTATGAGGCTCTATTTCAAGGGCCAATTACAGCACCACGGTCCGGTCGCCGTTGATAAACACGCGCCGTTCAATGAAGGCCTTCACCGCACGCGCAAGCGTGATGCATTCCACATCGCGCCCGGTCGCCAGCAGTCGCTCCGGTTTGTACGAGTGATCCACGCGCTCGACCACTTGCTCGATGATCGGACCTTCGTCGAGGTCATCGGTCACGAAGTGAGCCGTTGCACCGATCAGCTTCACGCCACGCGTATGCGCCTGGTGATAAGGTTTTGCGCCTTTGAATCCGGGCAAGAACGAGTGATGGATATTGATCGCACGCGCGGCCAGTTTGCGGCTCGTCTCGCCTGACAATATCTGCATGTAGCGCGCGAGAATCATCAACTCCGCGCCGGACGACTCGAACAAATCGAGCAGTTGCGCTTCCTGTTGCGGCTTGGTGTCTGCAGTGATCGGAAGATGGTGGAACGGCAGGCCGTGCTGCACGGCAAGCGGTTCGAAATCGCGATGGTTCGAGCCGATCCCGACAATGTCCATCTTCAGCTCGCCCATGCGCCAGCGGAACAACAGGTCCGCGAGACAGTGTTCGAGTTTCGACACCATGATCAGCACCTTCGGCCGCGCAGCCACGTTGTGGATCGCCCACGTCATGGAGAAACGCTCGGCAATAGGCGTGAATTCCTGCTGCAACGCGGCGATCTGCAGCGTTTCATCGTGGTCCACGCCGTGGAAAACACAGCGTACGAAGAAGCGCTGGCTGAGATCGTCGTCGAAGACGGTGAGTTCATCGACGTAACACTGGTGCCGGTCAAGGAAGCCGACCACGGCGGCGACTTGTCCTGCCGCACTGGGGCAAGCTACCGTGAGCACGAGTTGATGAGAAAGAGTTTCAGTATCGATGCTGCCGGCCATGCGGTTCTCCACTATGCGAATGGCAGCGCCGCGAACGCAGCGCGCATACGTTGCAGTAGAACAAATTGCATGGGGCGGCGGCTAGAAGCTAAACGCCGTGACGCTGGTATCGGAGCGTCAGGTGAGGGCCTGGCTGAATTCAGGCGGCCACGCCGCATTCAGCCAGCAGCCAGTCGCGAAACGCACAGACGGTCAAAGTCTGCGCGCGTGGTGCATTCAAAAGATAGCCGCCGTCGGTCGTGACCGGCGTGTCGAACAACTGGATCAGTTGACCGCTTGCAACGAGTTCATCGACCAGCGGTTCCCAGCCAAGCGCCACGCCCTGACCCATGATTGCCGCGTGCGCAACAAAGCCATAGCTATTGAACGTGATGCCGCGATGCGCAGGCGGCGCTGCCAGTCCATGCGCCGCGAACCAGCCATGCCACGACAGCCAGCGCTCCGGATTCGTCGGCTCCAGGTGCAGCAGCGGCAGGCTAACGAGGTCCGACGGGGCACCGGGTTTGCCATGTCGCGCGAGGAACGCAGGGCTGCATACGGGCGTGACCCGCTCGGGAAATAGTTTGACCGTTCCACGTCCGGCCCAGTCGGTTGCCGCATCGCCGAAACCGATCACGATATCCGCATGATCGTGATCAGCGGCGAGCACGTCCTGCGCCGTGGTGATCCTGACGTCCACATCGGGCATCAGCGCCTTGAATTGCGAGAGGCGCGGCATCAGCCAATACGTCGCGAAGCCGAAGTCCGTGAGGAGCTTGAGCGAGCGTTGCGCTGGAGTCGCGTGCCGCGCCCGGATGTCGTTGGTGGCAACGCGGATGGTGTCGAGGCTCTGGCGTACGGCTTCGAACAGGCGCACGCCGTCCTCGGTAAGCGTCACGCCCCGGTGCCCGCGCTCGAATAGAGCGGCGCCGAGGTTTTCTTCGAGTTGCACCACGCGCTGGCTGACCGCCGGCTGCGTGGAGCCCAGCTCGCGGGCGGCCGCGGTGAAGCTGGCGAGACGCGCGGCGGACTCGAACATCGACAGCGCCTGCATAGGCGGCAAACGATCCTGTCTCGACATAAGTCCCCCTTATGAGCTCATAACGTTTTGCTCTCTTCACAGCGGCTAAATGAACGGCAATAGTGATGTGCGGCAGGGATCGTCCACCGCACGACGCCCGTGCCCCGTCACCTTCCTGATTCTATTCGAGCCTTGCCCCGATGCTTAAACGCAAACCAAATATCCTTATTCTGATGGCTGATCAAATGACCCCGTTCGCGTTGTCGGCGTACGGCCATCACGTAACGAAAACGCCGAACATGGACGCGCTCGCGGCCCGTGGCGTGGTCTTCGACTCAGCGTATTGCGCGAGTCCGCTCTGCGCGCCGTCACGCTTTTCATTCTTGTCGGGCAAATTGCCCTCGGCAATAGGCGCCTACGATAACGCCGCCGAATTTCCCTCGCAAACATTAACGTTCGCCCACTACCTGCGCGCGGATGGGTATCGGACGATCCTCTCGGGGAAGATGCACTTTTGCGGCCCGGATCAATTGCACGGTTTCGAGGAACGCCTGACCACCGACATCTATCCTGCGGATTTTGGCTGGACGCCGAACTGGGACGACTTCGAGACGCGCCCGAGCTGGTATCACAACATGAGTTCCGTGATCGACGCGGGGCCCTGCGTGCGCACCAATCAACTCGACTTCGACGACGAAGTGACCTACACCACGCGCCAGAAGTTATTCGACATCGCGCGTGAGCGGCAAGCCGGGAAAGATGACCGGCCGTTTTGCGTGGTGGCGTCGCTTACGCATCCGCATGATCCGTACGCGATCCCGCAGAAATACTGGGACATGTACCGCGACGAAGACATTGAAATGCCGGCGTACCGCGACACGCTGGACGCAGCCGATCCGCATTCGAAGCGCCTGCGTTATGTGTGCGAGACCGACAAGACGCCGCCGACGGACCAGCAGATCCGCAACGCCCGCCACGCGTATTACGGTGCGATTTCTTACGTCGATGCGCAATTCGGCGCGATCCTCGAAGCGCTCGATCAAGCAGGAATGGCCGACGACACCATCGTGATCGTGACATCCGATCATGGCGAGATGCTCGGCGAGCGTGGCCTTTGGTACAAGATGACGTTCTTCGAGGGCGGCTGCCGCGTGCCGTTGATCGTGCACGCGCCGGGGCAATTCAAGGCGGCGCACGTGAGCGCTTCCGTCTCGCATCTCGACTTGCTGCCGACGCTCGTGGAACTGGGCCGTGACGCGCCGCGATCCACATGGCCCGATACGCTCGATGGCCGCAGCCTCGTGCCGCATCTGCGCGGCGAGCCGCAGGCACACGATGAAGCTATTGGCGAGTACCTGGCCGAAGGTGCAATTGCGCCGATCGTGATGCTGCGCCGCGGCGAGTTCAAGTTCATCCACACGCCCTCGGACCCCGACCAGCTTTACAACGTGACAGCCGATCCACTCGAACGCACCAACCTCGCGATGCTGCCGGAACACGCAGCAAGGGTCGCGGCTTCGCGTGAGGAGATCGCGGCGCGATGGGATCTCGACGCGTTGCGCGAAGAGGTTGTGCAGAGCCAGCGGCGCCGGCAATTTCATTTCGAAGCGACCACGCAAGGCCGTATTGAATCATGGGACTGGCAGCCATCGGTCGATGCCAGCCAACGTTATATGCGCAATCACATCGACCTCGACACGCTCGAAGCCATGGCGCGTTTTCCCGCAGTCACGCGCTAAAGCACACGCTGCTCGATCGAGATCAGAACAACACTACCCACAGGAAGCCAACATGAAAAAGCCCTTAAAACACGCTCTATTCTGCATTGCGGCACTCTGCGCGTCCATTGGGCCGGTGGTCGCGGCCGAGCCTCAAAGCTGCCAGCAGGTGAAGATGGCCGACCCGGGCTGGACCGACATCGATGCCACCAACGCCATGGCCGGCGTTGTGCTGAAAGCGCTCGGCTACAAGCAGAGCGTCTCGAACCTGTCGGTGCCGATCACGTATCAGGGCTTGAAGAAAGGTCAGGTCGATGCGTTCCTGGGTAACTGGATGCCCGCGCAAGGGCCGATGGTCAAACCGTTCGTCGATGAGAAATCGATCGACGTGGTTCATCCGAACCTGACCAACGCGAAGTTCACGCTGGCCGTGCCTGACTACGTGGCTGCAGCGGGCGTGCATACCTTCGCTGACTTGCAGAAGAACATGGACAAGTTCGACGGCAAGATCTACGGCATTGAACCGGGCGCGCCGGCGAATCAGAACATCAAGAAGATGATCGATGAGAAGGCCTTCGGACTGAATGGCTGGAAGCTGGTGGAGTCGAGTGAGACCGGCATGTTGACGCAAGTCGAACGCTCCGTGCGCGACAAGAAATGGATCGTGTTCCTTGCCTGGGAGCCGCACCTGATGAACACGAAGTTCCATCTCACCTACCTCGATGGCGGCGATAAATACTTCGGCGCGAACTTCGGCGGCGCAACGGTCAACACAGTCGCGCGAGCGGGTTACACGAGCGAATGCCCGAACGTGGGACGTCTCTTGAAGCAGATGACGTTTAACGTTGATTTGGAGAACGGCATCATCACCGATGTGCTTCAAAACAAGACGAACGTCGATGCCGCTGCTGCAGCGGCGCTCAAACGCAACCCCGATCTCGTGAAGGGCTGGCTCGACGGCGTTACCACAACTACGGGCGCAAATGGGTGGCAGGCTGTGCAAACCGCGCTCGGTTCCAAATAACAACGCTGGGTCGCAACTGGACAGATTTACGTCGCAAGAGGTCGAGCTTCAGCAAATATGGCCTCTTACTTTTGCAAGACTGGTGCATGTGTCTGAATTCCAAATGCATGCATCAGTGTCCATGCGTCTGATCACTGTAGTACGCCGGTCTCTGCAATTAAAAATTCGAGCGAGAAGCGTTGCGCGATGCGAATCCATCGCCGGAGCAGCGCGGACTTTGCTCGGTCCAACGAAACGTGCAAAAGCGGGTATCAGGGAGAATCAACGATGAAGAAGCGAAATGCCGTGAAGCTGGCGGCCCTGGCGTTGAGCGCAGGTGCCGTCTCTGCGCCTGCCTTGGTTCACGCGCAAAGCAGCGTGACGCTGTACGGCATCCTCGACGCCGGCATAACCTACGTCAACAACACGGGTGGCTCGCACGTCATCAAATTCGATGACGGCGTCTCCTACGGCAACCGGATCGGTTTCAAGGGTACGGAAGATCTGGGTGGCGGAATGAAGGCGATCTTCGCGCTCGAGTCCGGCTTTCATCTCGGCAGTGGCCAATACGCTTTTGGCGGTGCGGAGTTCGGCCGTCAGGCATACGTGGGCTTGCAGAACCAGTGGGGCACGATCTCCGCGGGTAACCAGCTCGACCTGACGAACGAGTTCATGGAGGGATACAACATCTCCTCGTTCGGCAGCGGCTACGCCATTCACCAGGGCGACTTCGACCGCATGAACGGCGACCGCTTGCCGAACTCGATCAAGTACATGTCGCCCGATATCAGCGGCCTCACTTTCGGCGGTTTGTATTCGTTCGGCAACGTGGCGGGCGACTTCCACGAGAAGAGCGCGTACAGCTTGGGTGCGCACTACGCACACGGCGACTTCACGGTGGGTACGGCGTATACGCGCTTGAACAATCCGAATGGAATCTACGCGTTCGACCCGTACGCGATGATCGGTACGAAGACGTTCCTTGGCCAGACCGTCGCAACGGTGAACCCCGGGACCGGCGCTGTGACCGATTTGTTCAGCAGTACCGCGTTTAACGTCGACAGTCAGGCAACCTTCGGCATTGGCACGTCGTATGCGCTGGGCAACTTGATGCTGCTGGGTAACTACACGTACACCACGATCAAGGGTTTTGGACAGTCATCGCACATGCATGTGGGTGAAGGCGGCGCCTCGTATAACTTCACGCCTTCGTTGATCCTGTACGGCGGTTATCAGTTCACGGCGTTTGAAGGCCACAAGTGGAACATGGGCTCGCTCGGGCTGCACTACTTGTTGTCCAAGCGTACCGATGTCTATCTGTCGGGCGACTACCTCAGGGCATCGAATGGCGTGAACGCGGTGATCGGCTATAGCTTTACGCCGTCGACGTCGAGCACCCAAAGCGATGTACGTATTGGTATCCGCCACTCGTTCTAAGCGTGCTGAGGCGGCGAGCTCAGTTAGTTTGCTGCGACGGCGTCCACAACGGGCGCCGTCGCGCGCGGTGAATTACGGTCCTGACGCGGGCTTGAGCCGAACCTTGTGCGGTAGGTGCGTGAGAAGTGCGAGGGCGATTCGAAGCCGCAAGCCACGCAGACGGTCGTAATGGACATGTCGGTTTGTTGTAGTAATTCGCGGGCGCGTGCAAGGCGCAGTCCCAGATAGAAGTGGGTGGGTGTGTCTTTCATTACCGAGCAGAACAGGCGTTCCAGCTGACGTCGTGTCACGCCGATTTCCTCTGCCAGTGCATCTGGCGACAGAGGTTCTTCCATGTGTTGTTCCATCACGCCGATCACCTGGATCAGCTTGCGATTATGGATGCCGTAGCGCGCTGCGATCTGCATGCGCTGGTGGTCCGAGCGTTGGCGGATGCGGCCGAGCACGAATTGCTCGGAGACTTGGGCGGCGAGTTCGGCGCCGTGGCGGCGTCCGATCAGGTCGAGCATGAGGTCGATGGAAGCCGTGCCTCCGGCGCAGGTGATCCGCCGCGCATCGATTTCGAATAGCTCCTGGCTGACCGCGAGTGACGGATAGCGTTCCTGGAACGCCGATGCCGCTTCCCAGTGCAGTGTCACGCGCTCGTGTTTGAGGAGGCCTGCTTCGGCCAGCACGAAACTGCCTGTATCGATACCCCCTAGCGTTGCGCCTTTGCGATCCAAGCGCCTGAGCCAGTCGCGCATGTCGCAGGAGTATTGGCTTAGCGGGTTGAAGCCTGCGACTACTATGACATTGGTCGCTTCGGTAACGTTGGCGAGGGCGCTTTCTGCGTTGAGCGAGATGCCGTTGCTGGCGCAGACTGGGCCGCCGTCGAGGCTCAGGATGTGCCAGCGATAGAGTGCACCTCTGAAACGATTGGCGACGCGTAGCGGCTCGATTGCCGACATGAAGCCGATGGACGAAAACTCGGGCAGCAGCAGGAAGTGGAAGTCTTCGATGTCGGGCATTACGGAGTGGGGGCGATTTGCAATCGGACTAGCACGCTAACAAGCTGAAATTGCGGGCGCAATGGGGCCGAATCCTAGGGGGAAAGGTTTTCGTTGGCACTCGGGGCGAGGAGGGGTATAGGGTTGGGTGGGTTCTGCGTTAGCGATCTGGTTCACTGCTGGGTTGCTGCTTTCCAGGTCTTCGCGGGTTTTATGTTGGCTGTTTTCTTTATCACTATTAGCCACTGCGCGTGGCGGCGCGTCATTTCTTGGTCCTTAGCGACAAAGAAACGAAGCAAAGAAAACGCTTTCACCGCTCTACCCTAAGTGTCCACAGCGTGCAGTTTTCATTCATTGGTGCCCCAAAAGCACGGTGCTCGCCAGAGCCACGGATGTGTGAACCCCTCCTTCTCGCGAATCCTGACAGTAAAACGCTTCGCCCCGTACGCTCTCGGGCTAGCACTAACGACCGAACCTGCTCAAGGAACACCCCGCGCTATCCGCGGAAAACCAATCTCCTAATTTGTATGCATGTCGAACCATTTTTTAAACCACCCAGAAATGGATCTGCAGAATGCTTAAAGCATAACCCGGCAAATAACATTGCAAACTGATAGCTAACCTGCGAAGCACCACAGCGGCAAATACGCGTGAGGCCGTGCGGGTTTCTATGGCAAGGGTGCTAGCCCGAGAGCGTACGGGGCGAAGCGTTTTACTGTCAGGATTCGCGAGAAGGAGGGTTTCACACATCCTAAGCTCTTGCGAGCACCGTGCTTTTCGGGTACCAATGAAATAAAACTGCACGCTGTGGACACTTAATTTTTAGAGAGGTGAAAGCGCTTTCTTTGCTTCGTTTCTTTGTCGCTTTGGACAAAGAAATGACGTGCCGCCACGCACAGTGGCTAATAGTGGTAAAGAAGACAGCTAACACCAAACCCGCGAAGGCCTAAGAAGCAGCAACCGGGCATTGACTCCGACCGCTAACGCAGAACCCGCGCACCCAACCATCGACCCTGACCGCTAACCCAAAACCCAACCCACCCCCCTCGAGTGCGAACGAAAAAACCGTCGCTAATAGTCAACTCCCAGTCGCAACCGGTCGCCTCCCCACCATTATGCGGCGTTACTTTTACGCACGGTCGAACACATCCGAACGCGTCTGTCCCACACAAAAAATCACCGGAACAGGAAGCCAAGCCATGACATCACTCCCGACATCGAAAAAGCTGCTCGCCTGTCTGTTACTCGCGTTGACCTCCCTCGGCGCATCCGCCCAAAGCAAGGAAGACGCAACCTGCCGCACCGTTCGATTCGTCGATATCGGCTGGACCGACATCACCTCGACCACCGCACTCGCGTCCGTCGTGTTCCAAGGCCTTGGCTACGACCCAAAGATCACGCAGGCCTCAGTGCCAATCTCGCTCGCCGGCCTGAAGACCAAGCAGATCGACGTGTCACTGGGCTACTGGTGGCCCGTGCAGGAAAAGTCGGTCCAGCCGTTCATCGATGCAAAGCAGATCGAGAAGCTCGACCCGCCAAACCTGTCGGGCGCGAAAGCCACCCTCGCGGTGCCAAGCTATGAATACGATGCGGGCCTGAAGACCTTCCAGGACATAGCCAAACACAAGGACGAACTCGACGGCAAGATCTACGGCATCGAACCGGGCAGCAGCGCAAACGCGCAGATCCAGAAGATGATCGATACCAACCAGTACGGCCTGGGCGGTTTCAAGCTGGTGCAATCGAGTGAAGCCGGCATGCTCGTCACCGTCGACCGTGCCGTGCGCGAGAAGAAATGGGTCGTGTTCCTCGGCTGGGAACCGCATCCGATGAACATCCAGATCAAGATGAACTACCTCTCCGGCGGCGACGCGGTGTTCGGTCCGAACTACGGCGAAGCACGCGTCTATACGCTGACCAACCCCGACTTCCTGACGCGATGCCCGAACGCCGGAAAGCTCGTGTCGAACCTCCGCTTCACCACGCAACTAGAGAACCAATTGATGATCCCGGTCATGGCAAAAGTGCGTCCCGCCGATGCCGCCAAGGACTATCTGAAGAAAAATCCGCAAGTGCTGGATGCCTGGCTCGCGGGCGTAAAGACAGTGGACGGCAAGGACGGTCTGCCGGCAGTTAAGCAATATCTTGGCCTTTGAAAGGACGACGCAACATGAACTACGAAGTGATCGTGACCTGCGCAGTAACAGGCGCAGGCGACACCACGAGCAAACACCCGGCCATTCCAGTGACGCCCAAGCAGATCGCGGAAGCGGCCATTGAAGCCGCCCGCGCGGGCGCCACCGTCGCGCATTGCCACGTCCGTGATCCGCGCACGGGCCGCGGCAGCCGCGACCCCGCGTTGTATCGCGAGGTGGTGGATCGCATCCGTTCATCGGATGTGGACGTCATCATCAACCTGACGGCCGGCATGGGCGGTGACCTGGAAATTGGCGCAGGCGAATCGCCCATGCAGTTCGGCGCCGGCACTGATCTGGTCGGTGGCCTGACCCGGCTCGCACACGTCGAAGAGTTGTTGCCGGAGATCTGCACGCTGGACTGCGGCACGCTGAATTTCGGCGATGGCGACACGATTTATGTATCAACCCCCGCGCAACTCCGGGCAGGCGCAAAGCGGATACAAGAGCTGGGCGTGAAGCCTGAACTCGAGATCTTCGACACAGGCCATTTGTGGTTCGCGAAGCAGATGCAGAAGGAAGGTTTGCTCGACGACGCTCCCTTGTTCCAGCTATGCATGGGCATTCCCTGGGGCGCACCGGCTGACGTAGGCACCCTCAAGTCGATGGTCGATAACATGCCCGCGGGCGCGCAGTGGGCGGGCTTTGGCATCGGCCGCATGCAAATGCCGATGGTCGCCCAGGCAATGTTATTAGGCGGGCACGTGCGCATCGGTCTTGAAGACAATCTGTATCTGGACCGTGGCGTGCACGCAAGCAACGGGACGCTGGTTCAGCGGGCAGTAGAGATCATCGAGCGTCTCGGCGGTCGTGCGCTGACGCCGGCAGAGGGCAGAAAGAAGCTGAACTTGCCGGCACGCGGTGAGCGTTTGCTGGACCGTCGCAAGATCGAGCAATTCGCGTAAGACCGCAGAAGAACCCGCAGACGCAGGCCGTGCGAAAGCGGGATCTCAAGCTGAAGGCAAGTCACCCAAGCATCGAAGCAAGTAAGAAGTCAAATTAATAAGGAATCCGGTATATGCAAGTCAAGACGTTTGCTGCGTTGGGCGTAGGGGTAATTGGAAGCGGCTGGGTATCGCGAGCGTTGGCGCATGGACTTGACGTAGTAGCGTGGGACCCGGCGCCGGGCGCCGAGCAGCAGCTTCGGGCGAATGTCGCTAACGCTTGGCCGGCACTCGAACGGGTGGGCCTGGCGAAGGGTGCATCGCCGGAAAGATTGCGCTTCGTCGCGACCATCGAGGAATGCGTCGCCGATGCCGACTTCATACAGGAGAGCGCGCCCGAGCGTGAAGACCTCAAGCTGACGCTGCATGAGAAAGCATCGAGGGCGGCAAAGCCGGAAGCGATCATCGCGTCGTCAACATCGGGATTGCTCCCGACGGATTTTTACGCCAGCGCCAAAGACGCGTCGCGCTGCATCGTGGGCCATCCTTTCAATCCGGTCTATTTGCTGCCGCTGGTCGAAGTCGTCGGCGGTGAGAAAACCTCGGAAGCAACGTTGCAAACAGCATCATCGTTTTATGAATCGATCGGTATGCGTCCGCTAAGAGTCCGCAAAGAGGTGCCCGGTTTCATCGCGGACCGGTTGCTTGAAGCGCTGTGGCGCGAAGCACTTCACCTGGTCAACGAAGGTGTGGCGACCACAGGCGAAATCGACGATGCCATTCGTTTTGGCGCAGGCATTCGCTGGTCGTTCATGGGCACGTTCCTGACCTATACGCTCGCAGGCGGCGAGGCCGGCATGCGGCATTTCATGCAGCAATTCGGACCGGCGCTAGAATTGCCGTGGACCAAGCTGGTTGCGCCAAAACTCACGGACGAACTCATCGACCGGGTGGTGGATGGCACCACGGATCAGCAAGGCACGCACTCCATCAAGCAACTGGAACGGTATCGCGACGACTGCATCACGAGCGTGATGACTGCTATTGCAGAAGCGAAATCCCGCCACGGCATAGTGGACTAGAGAAGGCATACGAGTGACGCACAATCGAACGATCCATCGCGACACGGTGAGGCCCGAATGGGTTGACTACAACGGCCATCTCCGTGACGCGTTCTACATGCTGATCTTCAGTCTCGCCACCGATGCGTTCATGGACCGCATCGGCCTGGACGACGCCGGCCGCGCGTCGCGAGGCCGCTCGCTGTTCACGCTCGAGGCGCACATCAACTATCTGCACGAGATCAAGGAAGGCACGGCGGTTCGCGTGGAGGCATCGGTACTCGCGTTCGATGCCAAGCGCGTTCACTTGTACATGGAGATGTTCGCGGACGAGGGAACGGAGCCCATCGCGGCGAGCGAACAGATGCTGCTTCACGTCGATACAACCCACGGCGCGAAATCGGCAGCGTTCGATGCGGACATCGCTGGCCGTATCGAAGCGATGTTTCGTGATGCGCCGAAAGAAGCCCGTTACGCGGGCCGCGTGATCGGCTTGCCGTCGGGACCGCGAGCGGCATCGGCATCGGCTTCATCCGGCCTCAGCCCCGCCTGAGCACGCCACGTCCGCAACAGCAACGCGTTTGTCACCACGCTCACGCTGGAAAACGCCATGGCTGCGCCTGCGAGCATCGGATTGAGCAGTCCGAACGCGGCGAGCGGAATGCCGATAAGGTTGTACACGAACGCCCAGAACAGGTTCTGCTGGATCTTGCGATACGTGCGCCGCGCGATATCGATGGCATCCGCCACCAACGCCGGATCGCCGCGCATCAGCGTGATGCCGGCGGCTTCCATGGCGACGTCGGTGCCGGTCGCCATCGCGATGCCGATATCGGCGGCGGCGAGCGCGGGCGCGTCGTTGATGCCGTCGCCGGCCATCGCTACCGCGCCTTGCGCCGATGCCTTCAGTTCCGCGATCACGCGCGCCTTGTCCGCGGGGAGCATGTGCGCGTGAACCGCGTCGGGTGCAATGCCAAGCGATGTCGCGACGCCGGCCGCGCTGCCGGCGTTGTCGCCAGTGAGCAGGACGCTCTTGATGCCCATAGCCTTTAGCCGTTCGATAGCGGCGCGCGCGCCGGGTTTCAGCGAGTCGCCGAACGCGAGCAGGGCGAGCACGCGCGGTTTGTCAGAGATCGGCGAATCGCCCAGCTCCACCAGCCACGACACCGTGTTCCCACGCTGTTCGAGTTCCGCCGCCCGTGTCGCCAATGGTTGCGGCGCGGCGAGCTGCAACTCATCGAGCCAGCGATCGCTGGCTATTGCCAGATGGCGATCACCCACCCGCGCCTCGACTCCGCGTCCCGCTACCGCTTTCGCATCGGTCGCAGTAACCGCCGAAATCTGTTCACCGTCAGCGACAGCAACCACCGCGCGCGCCAGCGGATGATCGCTGAGCCGCTGCACGGCCGCTGCCAGCCCTAATGCTTCATTCCGGTCCACGCCTTCAGCCGCTTCAAACACGGTCATCGATGGCTTGCCAACCGTCAGCGTGCCGGTTTTATCGAAGGCGACAATCCTGATCCGATGCGCCATTTCCAGCGCCTGCGGATCCTTGATCAGCACGCCGTGCCGCGCCGCTACGCCCGTCCCGGCCATGATTGCAGCGGGCGTCGCCAGCCCGAGCGCGCAAGGGCAGGCGATCACGAGCACCGCGACGGCGTTCAGCACGGCGGTCTCCACGCCCGCGCCCATCAACAGCCAACCGATCAGCGTCACCAGCGCAATCACCAGGATTACTGGCACGAATATCCCCGATACCCGGTCCACCAGCCGCTGAATGGGCGCCTTCTCGGCCTGTGCCGATTCAACCAGCCGGATGATCCGTGCCAGCGTGGTCTCGGCGCCGGTCGCGGTTGTTTCCACGGCGATGACACCTTCACCGTTGATCGATCCTGCCGTCACGCGCGCCCCGATTTCCTTCGCCACGGGCAGGCTTTCGCCGGTAATCAGCGATTCGTCTACGTGCGTGCGGCCTTCGCGGATCAGGCCGTCGACTGGCAGCCGTTCGCCCGGCCGAATGATCGCGATATCCCCGTTACGCACATCCGCCAGCGCGACGTCGCGTTCGGTCCCGGTCGCTGCATCGCGAATCCGCGCGCGCTCCGGGCGCAGCGCATCGAGTGCGCGAATGGCGTCGGTAGTTTGCCGCTTGGCGCGGGCTTCCAGCCATTTGCCGAAGCGCACGAGCGTGATGACGACTGCCGCCGCTTCGAAATATAGATGCGCGGACTCGCCGGGATGCGCGAACAGTTCATACACGCTCAAGCCCCACGCAGCCGAGGTGCCGAGCGCCACGAGCAAGTCCATGTTGCCTTCGCCCGAACGCGCCGCCTTGAAGCCGCCGACGTAAAAGCGCGCGCCGAGTACGAATTGCACGATGCTGGCAAGCGCCAGCGACACCCAGACGCCAAGATGCAGATCCAGGCCGAGCATGGGCAGGACCAGCGGCAGGGTCAGCAGCGCGGACACGATCACCGCCACGAGCTCACCCGTATGAGCGGGCGCAGCAACAGGCGCGGCTTCCGGTTCGATGAACGTTGCTTCGTAGCCCGCCTTGGTCACGGCGGCGACGAGTTGATCGCGCGGGACGGACGCGTCGGCATGGACGGTCGCTTTTTCGGTCGCCAGGTTGACCGACACTTGTCCCACGCCCGGCACCTTCGCCAGCGCTTTTTCGACGCGACGCACGCACGACGCGCACGTCATCCCGCCGATAGCGAACTCAGCGGTGGTTGACGCGCCAGCAGCGCTGGCAGGATTAGCAGTTGAAACAGACGATGCAGACATGACTAGACATCCCAATTCAGCTCGATGTAACCACTATCGACATTCCAATGATTGGAAGGTCAAGGTATATTTTCAAGGGGAGAACATCATCCTGTTTTGCCCGGATAAAAAGTTGACGATATATAACCCGACGCGCGCTGGAAAATAACCAGTGCATCAGAGCCGCTCTCAATTTCCTTACAAATAGTATTCGCCCGTGTCACATGAGCGTGCGAAATGCCGTGCTCGCCGTGGTTCGCATCAAATCCGAATGGCACATGGTTCGCATGGAGCCCGCTGCGCCATACGCGACAAGGGCTGAAAGCGAATTGTCAGTTATTAGCCAATGTAAAACCCCGAAGCGTTTTTCTTCGATGCTGGTTGGTGGGAACATCGGCGGGCTCGGGATGGATTAGAAAGAACTGGCTAAAAAAATCGAAAAAAATCATGTTACGCGATGCTCTCACCGGTCCTGATTTTTCTGAAACCTTGGCGAGGGCGTTCATGGCGCGTTACGCGCTCCTTGCCTATCGTCATTGGATAAGATAAAAAACCGGTTTCAAGATAGATTAAGCGCCGCGGCGCGGATTGGCAGAAGACCGGAAGGCGAGGACCGGCCCGCGCACTCGACGAACGAAGTGAAAGCCTTAAATAGATCCTTAAATCGAATGAAAAATAATCGACGCTGGGCAGTTTCGTTGTACACGGCGCTCTGGGTGGCCGCTGGTTTGAGCAGTTTGGCAATACTTGGCGGGTGCGCGACGCAAGCGCCCGTTGTGACCAGCGGGGATGGCTGGCGTAAGGATCAGGTGGCGGACGCTTATGTGTTTGGATATCCGCTGGTGGTGTCGGATCTTGCACGGGAGAAGGCCACGGGCGGCGATGCGTCGGGGCCTGGCCAGGCGCCCGTGAATACGCTGCGGCATGCCACGGCGCTGCCGCCGGTGGGCGCGTCGGGGCGGCCGAGCGTGGATACGCTGGAATCGACCGCGTGGCTGGATGTCGCCAGTGGGCCGGTGCTGGTCACGCTTCCCAATGCGCCTCCGAATTCCCCGCGCGGCCGTTATTACGATGCGCGCGCCTTCGATGCCTGGACCAACGTGATCTATTCCAGCATCACGCACGCTGCTGATCAGTCCGTGCCGGCGAAAAAGCTGAGTGGGAAGGCGGCGCGTGCGGCCAGGCTGGCGGCGCAACACGCCAATACGATTGCGTTTGTCCCGGCGGGTTATACAGGAACGCTTCCTGACGGCGTGACGCGGGTTGAGACGCCCACGCGTTACGTGTGGCTGTCGATCCGTGTGCGTGTGAACGGCCAGCGGGACGTGCGTGAAGCCCGCAAGCTGCAGACGGCGATGAGCATCGAAGCGCCTTCCGCCGATAAAACCAGTGCTGCGACAGCCGGCAGTGCGTGGCCGAACGTGACGGCCAGCACGCCTACGGTGGTGACGGGCGGCGGTGGCGACAGAGCCGATTCGCTCGATGCCACTGCGTTCTTCACGCGTCTGGCGAAGGCGTTGCAGGACAATCCGCCGGTGCCGAATGATCCGCATGCCGTCAGTTTGCTTGGCGATCTTGGCGTGAAGGCGGGCGAGCCGGTGCAGTTCCGTCCTGCCGATACCGATTTGCTGGCGACTGGTCTTGCCGATGGCCGTACGCGGGTGGACACGGTGCCGTCGAATGCGATCAGCCGTAACGGCTGGGTGTGGTTCGGCGATGGCGCCGGCAGTTACGACACCGACTACACGTTGCGCGCGTTCCTGGCGCGGCATCAGCCGGGCACGGGCACGAAGGATGACGAGGTGAAGCCGGTTGCCATTTCGGACAGCGATGGTCACGTGTTGAACGGTGCAAATGAGTACGTGCTGCATTTCGGGCCGAACCAGTTGCCGCCGGTGCGCGGATTCTGGACGTTGACGGCATACACGAAGGACGGTGCGTTGATCGACGACAAGGTGCCGCGGCTTTCGCTGAATGACCGGGACCGGTTGAAGAAGAACCGCGATGGTTCCGTCGATATTGCCGTGTCGGCTGCGGCGCCTGCGAAGGCGCGTGCGTCGAATTGGTTGCCGGCGCCGGATGGCGATTTTCAGTTGGTGTTGCGGCTTTATGCGCCGAAGGCTGAAGCGGCGAATGGGGCGTGGGCTCCACCAGCAATCGAGCGGCAATGATTTTTCAGGTTTTTCGCTCGCGACGGGGGGCCGGTGGCGGGGTTGGTCTTGGGGTGCCTGGTTCTGGTGTTTGCGGTTGGGGTCAATGGCCGGGGTGCACGGGTTCTGCGTTAGCGGTCGGAGTCAATGCCGGGTTGCTGCTTTCCAGGTCTTTGCGCGTTCGGTGTTAGCTGATTTCTTTATCACTATTAGCCACTGCGCGTGGCGGCGCGTCATTTCTTTGTCCAAAGCGACAAAGAAACGAAGCAAAGAAAACGCTTTCACCGCTCTACCCTAAGTGTCCACAGCGTGCAGTCCCATTCATGGGTGCCCCAAAAGCACGGTGCTCGCAAGAGCTTAGGATGTTTGAAACCCTCCTTCTCGCGAATCCTGACAGTAAAACGCTTCGCCCCGTACGCTCTCGGGCAAGCACCCGTGTTCCACGAACCCGCACGGCCTCACGCGCTTTTGAGGCTCCGTTTCTCGGTCGCTTGGTTGTCCGGTTTGCGCGGCAGAGGGGCGTGGCCAGCTTCGCCAATCACAGCCTAGTGCGTATTTACCGCTTCAATTTTTGGTGAGTCGGTTGGTGGGTTGCATGGTGTTTAGTCGGGTACGGCCTCACGTATTTCGGTACCTTCGCTGGTTAGGTGGGTTGGCGACGTGGTTCGTCATGCGTACAAATTGGTGGTTGGTTCTAGGCGGATAGCGCGGGGTGCTCTTCGGGCAGGTTCAAACACTGGTGGCGCAGCGTGGGGTATCCGTGTTCGGAGAAAGAGGGGTTCACACATCGGTGGCTCTGGCGAGCACCGTGCTTTTGGGGCACCCATGAATGAAAACTGCACGCTGTGGACACTTAGGGTAGAGCGGTGAAAGCGTTTTCTTTGCTTCGTTTCTTTGTCGCTTTGGACAAAGAAATGACGTGCCGCCACGCACAGTGGCTAATAGTGATAAAGAAAACAGCCAAGATATAACCCGCGAAGACCTAGAAAGCACCAACCCAGCATCAACCCCGACCGCTACCCCCGGAACCCACCACCCCGGCATTGACCCCGACCGCTAACGCAGAACACCTCCCAAGTGCCAACGACCTCCTCTTCAATTTGCCAGCGCAGCGTCGTATACTCAGGCCTCCTGTTTCCCCAAGGCTGCGCGTGGCTCGTGCCCGCGTGCGCGGCCGCGCTACGAGGCACGCATGGCAAGCCTGAACAAGACTTCCCTGACTTCCGCCGGGCGTAACCTGCTCAAAGGGGCAAACGCAGTAGCCCAAGCCCGGCGCACCCGCCGCATCGTGATCGGGCTCCTGCTCGCTGTCATCGTCATTGGCTTGCTCGGCTTTTTCGCCGCGCCGCCGCTCATCCGGCATATCGCCGAGCAACAACTCGCAGCACAACTCGATCGCCCGGTCAGCATTCAACGAATCGCGCTTAATCCCTATACGCTAAGTTTCGAAGCCGACCGCGTGCATATCGGCGAAGCGCCCGCGAACCTGGGCGCAGACGCAAAAAGCAACGATTTCATCGATATAGAACGCCTGATCATCGATCCCTCATGGTCTTCGCTGTTTCGTCTGGCGCCAATCATCAATGAACTCAAAATCGATTCACCGCGCTTTCATATCGTGCGCCTCGACGCGCAACGCTTTAATTTCTCCGATCTCATCGACAAGTTCTCAAAGCCTTCCGCCAATCCATCCAGCAAACCAGCACGTTTCTCGGTATCGAATATTCGGGTCGAAAATGGCCGGATCGATTTCGACGATCACCTGCTTAAAACCCACCACATAATCGATCGCTGGTCGATCGGGATTCCGTTTATTGCGAATCTCGCATCGACCACGGAATTGTTCGTCACGCCGTCGCTGCAGGCACGCATCGACGGTTCGCCGCTCTCTATCCACGGGCGCACCAAGCCGTTCTCCGAGTCGCGCGAGTCGGAGATCGCGCTGCAGCTCGACGGCCTCGACATACCGCAATTAGTGTCGTACGCCCCCGCGTCGCTGCCGGTCGCAGTCAAGAGCGGACGCTTGTCGACGAATCTCGATGTAACCTTTGAACTCAGCGCCGACGCGCCCGTGGTTCGCGTCAAAGGAACCGTGGATCTCGCGGATCTGGCCGTGACGGACAAGCAGGACGCGCCGTTGTTCGCAGCGCAAACGTTGCATGTGAATGCGGCGAATCTCGAGCCGCTGCGCAATGTGTATCGGCTCGATGAAGTGCGCCTGACGCGGCCGGACGTGAAACTTTCCCGCGATAAAAACGGCGCATTCAACTTCGAAAAACTCGGCGCATCGACGCCTGCTTCAACACCTGCGCCCGCAGCCGCACCTGCTCCCGCCAGCGACGCCAAGCCTGCCGATGCCGCGCAACCGCTCGACCTCGCGATCAAACATCTGGCGATTGACCAGGGCCATGTCGTCTTCGATGACCACCTGATGGCGCAATCCGCCACGCTCGGGCTGACTGCGCTGAACGTGACGCTCGACGACTTCTCCACGCTCGGCAAACCCCCGGCGCGCTATACGCTGAAGACGGCCTTCGACAACGGCGGCGGCCTCGACGTATCGGGTAATTTCACGCTGCCGGGCAAGAATGCCGACGCGAAACTCGCGCTGAACGATTTGCCGCTGGCGCCGTTGCAACCCTATGTGGCGAACGCGGTGGCCGCGCGCGTCACGGACGGTTCGCTCGGCGCAAACCTGCCGCTGCAAGTGGACTGGTCGAAGCCCGAACCGTCCGTCCAGGTCGGCACGGGCGATGTCACGCTCAAGTCACTGAAGCTGGTTCCGCAGTCGAATAACACGGCGCCCATCGCGCTCGGTTTGGCGCAAGCGAAGATCCGGAAAATCGATGTCGCGGCGCGCACGGCGGCGCTGGACAGCGTCGTGCTGAACGGCCTTTCCATCGATGCAAAACGCCTGAAGGACGGCAGTATCGATCTCGCCGCACTTGCCGGGCCGCACGAAACCGCGCCGGAAGCCAGCGCGACGCGCAAGGTCGAAAAGGCAAATGCGGCGGGTCCGGCATGGCGTTACCAGATCGCCCAGGTGTCGCTCAACGACAGCAGCGCCAATTTCACCGATGAATCCACGCAGCGCCCGGTCAATCTGCACATCGCGCCGCTGCAACTGAACGTCAAGCAGGTCACGGACGACCTGACGAAACCGCTGGCCATCGACGGCAAATTGACGATGAACGGCAAAGGCGCGCTGGCCGTGGCCGGCACGCTGACCGCGAAACCGCTGAGCCTCGCGCTGCACGTTGACGCCAACGCGCTCGACGCATCGGCGTTCGAGCCGTACTTCGGCAGCAACCTGAACGCAACGGTTTCGAGCGCATTACTGAGCGCGAACGGCGACGCGTCGTTCTCGGGCGAAGGACGCGCGCTGAAGGCCGGTTACAAGGGCGACGTGTCGTTGTCGAACGTGCGGCTGATCGACCGGGTGAATTCGGATCAACTGGCCGGCTGGAAACTGCTCGGCCTGACCAAACTGAATGCCCGCTACGACGAGCGAGGCGCCGACGTCGAGGCCGCGCGCATCACGTTCGCGAATTTCTACGGCCGCGTGCTGCTCGACGCGCAAGGCAAGCTCAATCTCACCGATATCGTGGTCAAGGACAAGGGAACGGGCACCACGCAAGCCGTGGTCGTTGCGCCCGCTGCAAAGCCTGCCCCCCAGCCTGCCGCTACTAACACTGCTGCCGGCACGACCAACGCGCCGAAAACCGCGTCGTCACTGGCGAATCTGCGTTTTGGCCAACTCGTGCTGCAAAACGGCCGCGTGACCTACACCGATAACTTCATCAAGCCGAATTTCACCGCGAACCTGGTTTCGATCACCGGCACGATCGGCGCATTCGGCACGCACTCGACCACGCCGGCTCCCGTCGATGTCGCCGCAAAACTGTCGGCGAACGGGCCGGTATCGATCAAAGGGGTCGTGAATCCGCTGATCGCGAAACCATCGCTGGATCTCACCGCGAGCGCGCACGACGTCGAATTGCCGAATATCTCGCCGTATTCGACCAAATATGCGGGTTATCCGATCACGAAGGGCAAGCTCAACGTCGACCTGCACTACACGCTCGCCGACGAAAAGCTCAGCGCGAACAACCATCTTTTCATCGATCAACTCACGTTCGGCGATCACGTCGACAACACCACCGCGACCAAATTGCCGGTTCGGCTTGCGGTGTCGCTGCTGAAGAATTCGAAAGGCGAGATCGACGTCAATATCCCCATTTCCGGCTCGCTTTCGGATCCGCAATTCTCGATCGGCTCGCTGGTGTGGACGGCAATCGTTCACTTGCTCGAGCGCGCGGTGACTGCGCCGTTCTCGCTGATCGCGAACGCGTTCGGCGGCAAGAATCCCGAAGAACTCGGCTACGTGGAGTTCGATCCGGGTTCGGCCACGCTGAGTGACTCTTCAAAGGAGAAGCTCGACACCATCGCCAAGGCGCTGGCTGATAAACCGTCGATCACGCTGGAGATATCGGCGCGGGTCGATCCGGCGCTGGACGAACCCGGTTTGCGCGCGGCCTACGTTGACCGCCAGGTGCGGCTGGCGAAGATGCAGGACGCGAGCGAAGACAATCCGAACATTAGTCCAATGAGCACCCCCATTTCCGCAGATGAATACAGCAAGTTCCTGACGAAAGCGTATAAAAATGCGGACTTCAAAAAACCGCGCAACCTGATCGGCATGACCAAGAGCGTGCCCGACGCCGACATGAAAGCCGCACTCGCAGAGCACGCGCCGGTGGACGAGGGCGCGCTCGGTGCGTTGGCGCAGCGACGCGCGGCCGTGGTGAAACAATATTTCGATGGCAAGATCGACAGCAAGCGGATCTTCATCGTCGCGCCCCATCTGAACGCGGAGGGTATCAAGGACAAGGGTGCGCCTACGCGGGTAGACTTCGGGCTTAAGTGACGGCGAAGCGACGAGGCGACGAACACAGGTGGATTCAGGCACGCGTTTTGGATCGTGCGTACTGAAAAAGCGGAAACGGCTGCGGCAATCGGCATTCTTGCCAATCCGCGCTACACTCATTTCATGAATGCAGCGGCGCATCGCGGCGCACATGTCTGGAACGCGGAACGGCTGTAGAACAGCCACGCTGCACCGAAGCGGCTCATCGCTCGACGCAGTTTTCCAGCGGCGTTCCCGGACTCATCGCGCTTCATCGCAAGGCCGTCAAACAAGCGACAAACGAGCCGTATAAAGTAAGCGCTTTGCGCGAAGCGCCCACGGCGTTCAGGCTCTCCACACCCGAATCCAGCGCTGCACAACCTGCAGGAGAATCCCATGCTGTTGCATGATCTGGCTGACCGGTATGGCCCGGCAATCGTCTTTTTCAACGTCATGGGCGCAGCGCTCGGCCTGCCTGTTCCCGCGATGCCAACGCTGATCGTAGTGGGTGCATCGGTGGCCATGATGGGCTTCAACGGCCAGGCCCTGTGGCCCCATCTCGCGCTGATGCTCGGCATTGCCGTGCTCGGCGGGGTGCTGGGCGATCTCGTCTGGTTCCTCGGCGGCCGGCGGTACGGCGACCGCACGCTCAAGACCATCTGCAAACTGTCCTTGTCGCGCGACACCTGCGTAAAAAAGACCGAGCGCTTTTTCGGTCAGTGGGGCGTGCGCGTGTTGCTCATCGCGAAATTCATTCCGGGTTTGTCGCTGGTTTCAGTGCCGCTCGCCGGTGCAATGGGTGTGCGCACGCGCTCGTTCATTGCGCATGACGGTGGCGGCGTAGCGTTGTGGGCCGCGGTCGGACTTGCGGTGGGCGTGATCTTCGCGGCCGAACTCGACATGGTGTTCGCCATGATCGCGCGGCTCGGCAAGCAGGCGCTGCTGGTCGTGGCGGTTGCGCTGGCGTGCTACGTGGCCTACCGCTACTGGCGCCGGAAGATGCTGATGAAGACGCTGGAAACGGCGCGCATTACCGTCGACGAGTTGTACTCGCTGATGGCGAACGAACCGCTGCCCGCCATCTTCGATATCCGCTCGGCCGAGAAACGCGTGCTCGATCCTTTCGTGATTCCAGGCTCCGTTTTCGCCGATGAACGCGAATTGCAGAAGATCGTGGAAAGTTACCAGCCGGATCAGAAGATCATCATTTATTGCTCGTGTCCGAACGAGGTATCGGCGGCATGGATGGCCAAGGCACTCCGCAATGCGGGTTTCAAGGACGTCGTGCCGCTGACCGGCGGCCTCGACGCCTGGCGTCTCGCCGGTCTCGACCTCAAGCCGCTGACTGACTTCGGCGGCGCGCGCGAGGATCTGGGCGAAATGGCCGCCATGTGCCCGTGGCCCGCGAAAGCGCCGGCCGCCGGCAAAGGCGCGCTGCATGACGCCGTCTACCTGCACGGAGATCGCCACGCATGAGTACCACGCCCGAAGGGATCAACGAAGTGCCTAACCATGGCCGCGGCCAACCGGAATGGCGCGATAGTCCACCGGCTGCGTCGGAAAACCTCAACTCGATCACGAACGACACCGCCGCCGCGGCGCCGGCAGACGCCGCGGCCGACGCCCCGTTCTCGCCGCTGCAAAGCCGCAAGCACCAGATGTACCCGTATCTCACGGTCGAGGAAATCGACCGCATGCGGCGCTTCGGCACCGTGCAGTACTGGCGCGCAGGCGAATTGATGTTCGAAGTCGGCGTGCCCGGCCCGGGCATGTTCGTGCTGCTGAACGGCCGCGTGCGGGTGACGCGGCGCGACGGACTCGGCCACGTGCATCTGGTAACGGAGGCGGACCCCGGGCAATACCTGGCGGAAGTCGGCCAGTTATCCGGCAAGCCTGCATTGGTCGATGGTCACGCAATCGAAGATGTGGAAGCCATCCTGATCGCGCCCGAACGCCTGCGCGCGCTGCTGGTGGCGGAAGCGGAACTCGGCGAACGGATCATGCGCTCGCTGATCCTGCGTCGCGTCGGGTTGATCGAAAAAGGCAGCGGGCCGATTCTGGTGGGCCAGTCGGACGATGGACGGCTGGTATCGCTGCAAGGATTTTTGAGCCGTAACGGTTATCCGCACACGGTGATCGACGCGTGTACCGACCCCGAAGCTATTGCGTTGCTCGAACGGATCTCGACATCGAAGGCGGATTTCCCGCTGGTCATCTGTCCTGACGGCACGGTCATGCGCGCGCCCGATGAAAATCAGCTCGCGTCGCAACTCGGCTGGCTGCCGGAATTCGACCCTGCGCATATCTACGATGTCGCCGTCGTCGGCGCCGGACCGGCTGGATTGGCGACGGCCGTGTATGCGGCGTCCGAGGGGTTGTCGGTAGCGGTATTCGATTGCCGCGCGCCCGGCGGCCAGGCAGGCGCGAGTTCGCGGATCGAAAATTATCTCGGCTTTCCGACCGGCATCTCCGGTCAGGCGTTGGCGGGACGCGCGTTCGTGCAGGCGCAAAAGTTCGGCGCGCACATCGCCATTCCGACGGAGATCAAGGCGCTGCATTGCAACTGCATGCCGATCCAGATTGAGCTGATGAACGGGCAGCGCGTGAGCTCGCATACGGTTGTGATCGCGACCGGCGCGGCTTATCGGCGGCCGGACATTCTCGGGCTCGATAAATTCGAAGGGCACGGCACGTATTACTGGGCGTCGCCAGTCGAAGGGAAGCTCTGCAAGGGCTCGGAAGTCGTGCTGGTGGGCGGCGGCAACTCAGCGGGCCAGGCGGTGGTGTATCTCGCCTCGCATGCAGCGCGCGTGCATCTGCTGATCCGCGGGCCGGGGCTCGAACTCAGCATGTCGAGGTATTTGATCGACCGGATCGCGGCATTGCCGAACGTGACGGTACATACACGCACGCAGATCGAGTCGCTGGAAGGCGATGGCCGGACGCTCGCCGCCGTGCACTGCAAGACGCCTGACGGTCCGCTCACGCTCGATGTGCGGCACCTGTTCCTCTTCACGGGCGCCAACCCGAACACGGCGTGGCTGCGCGACTGCAATGTCAACACGGACGCCAAGGGATTCGTGCTGACGGGGCCGGCTGCCCACGGCGGCCACGCCGAAGGCTCGACCTCGCTGGAAACCAGCGTGCCGGGCGTGTTTGCCATTGGCGATGTGCGCTCAGCATCCACGAAACGGGTGGCGGCGGCGGTGGGCGAGGGCGCGGCGGTTGTATCGCAGATTCACGGCCTGCTGGCCGAGCGTCAGGAGCTGGCGCTCAAGGCCGGCGCGTAGGAGCAGGCGGGGCGGAATGCGGGGTGGAATCCGGCAGGGCGGCGAATCGAAGCGTGAATTCGATCCAGCCGTCCGCTGAACAACTCACCGACGCCGAGCCGCCGTGCAGCCGCATGATCGCCTGCACAATAGACAATCCCAGGCCGCTCGATTCCGTGAACTCGCTGCGGGCCGCATCGCCGCGATAGAACCTGTCGAACAGGCGCGCGAGATCGTCGGGCGCAACCGGCCTGCCCTGGTTACCAATGACGATAAGTGCGCCTCGTGCATCTTCACTGCCGGTCAGCCGGATCGTGGTGCCGGCTTCGGCATAACGCACCGCGTTGACCACCACGTTGCTGATCGCGCGCCGGGACATGATTGCGTTCGCCCACATCTCACCCTCGGCATGCACTTCGAAGCTGAGATTGCGTTCGTCCGCGAGTCCTTCGAAATACGTCGCAATGGTTTCCAGCTGTTCGCGAATGTTCAGCGGCGTGCGCTCTATGTCCTGCCGCTCGTGATCCGCCTGCGCGAGAAACAGGATGTTCTGCGCAATGCGCCCGAGCCGCTCCAGCTCCTCCAGATTCGACTCCAGCACGCTCTTGTATTCGCTCTCGCTGCGCGTATGCGCGAGCGTGACCTGCGTTTGTCCGATCAGCACACCGATAGGCGTTCTTACCTCGTGCGCCAGATCCGCGGAGAACTGCAGCAGCCGTTCATAACCGGTTGCGAGTCGGTCGAGCATGGCGTTGAACGACATCGCGAGGCTCTGCAGTTCGGTCGGCGTATTTTCGATATCGAGTCTCGCGGACAAGGTGTCGGGCGTGATCCCGGCGACCCTGTCGGCCATTTTTCGCAGCGGCGCAAGGCCACGGCTCGATACCCACCACGCGAGCAGCGCGGTAATCAGCACCGCGCTCACCACCGTGATCCAGACACGCAGGAGATACGTCGACAGCACGCGCGCTTCCTGGGTCATCACGTGCGCCGCGATAATCTCGATGACTTCGCCGCTGTCGCCTACGCGCGCTTGCGCCGCGACCCAACGCATGCGCACGCCGTCCCGGCGCGTGCCTTCATACAGCGCCTCGAGGCCCACCGCGCGTTGCACCGGCACCGGAACGAGCGGTGGCAACGGCATGTTTTCCGGGTTCACGCTGATGAACGGCGGGAGGCCTGGCCGCTGGAAAATGATGACGTCCTGACTGTCGCCGAGCATGGTCTCGAAGAGCTTGGGCCGCGCTTCGATTTCCTTGATCGTGTAGAGATCGTGCAGCAGCGAGCGAAAATGTTCGACGCGTCCGATCAACTGATAGTCAGCGCGCGTGGACAGCGTGGCGCTGGTCGCGTGATACAGCGATCCTCCGACCATGCTGACCACCACGCACACGATCAGCGCGAACAGGCAAGTGATACGCAGGACCAGCGACCGCGACCGCCATAGCGGACTCAATGCGAGTCCCCGGATGCACCGAACGAGTATCCGATGCTGCGCACTGTGTGGATCAGCTTGATATCGAAGGGCTGATCGAGCTTTGCGCGCAGGCGTTTGATGGCGACATCGACCACGTTGGTATCGCTGTCGAAATTCATGTCCCACACTTCCGATGCAATCAAGGTCCGCGACAATGCTTCGCCCTGTCGCTTGCAGAAGAGATGGAGCAGCGCGAATTCCTTGTTCGTCAACGCGATGTCCGTGCCTTGGCGCGTCACGCGGCGGCGCAGGACATCGACGTGAAGATCCGCGACCTGGAATACATCTGATTCGCGCGTGACCCCGCGTCGCAGCAATGTACGGATGCGCAGAACAAGTTCGGTGAATGAGAAGGGCTTGACGAGGTAATCGTCCGCGCCCAGTTCGAGGCCGTGAATACGGTCCCGGACGTGATCGCGCGCGGTCAGGAAGATGACCGGCAAGTCACGCTTCGCGCGCAACGCCTGCATGATTTGCCAGCCGTCGAGACCGGGCAACATCACGTCGAGCACAATCAGCTCGTAAGGGTGTGCGAGCGCCTGATGGAGGCCATCGGCGCCATTGCGGATCAGGTCGACCTGATACCCGGACTCCGTAAGCCCCTTCTTCAGATAGTCGCCGGTCTTGCGGTCGTCTTCTATAACCAGGATGGTCATGCTGCGTGCGCTTGGCTTGTAGGTTTAGCGTCAGAATATGACCTATTCTATCCACCTGCCTCGGCGCCGGGAAAAGATGACAAAAAAGTCATTAACCCGTCATGCGCAGATCAGCGTGCGGTCGCTAAGATGCAAATCAGACGAGGCCTTCGCGCGTAACACCCGGCGGCGTGGCCACGTGTTTATCCCATGTACTTATCAAGTCCCCGAATCCCCGAATCCCCGAATCACAGTATCTTCGCACCCTGTTCGATCCATCCACCACGAGGCGAGCTTGAATTTACCTTCGACTCAACTTTCGACTCCCGCCATCACCCAGCCCGGCTGGGTTCGCATCACGCACTGGATCAACGCGCTGGCGGTCGTGGTCATGGTGACGAGCGGCTGGCAGGTCTACAACGCATCGCCCATTTTCCCTTCGATCGTCTTTCCCTCAAGCATCACGTTAGGCGGATGGCTGGGCGGCGCGTTGCTGTGGCACTTCGCAGCAATGTGGGTGCTGGTCGCAAACTTCCTGGTGTATGTGGGAATGAACATTATCTCCGGACGGTTTCGCCGCAAGCTCTTTCCGCTCAGCATCAAAAGTCTCTTCGGCGATCTGCGCGCCGCGCTGACCGGCAAACTCAAGCATGACGATCTAACGCACTACAACGCCGTGCAGAAGGCTGCGTATCTCGCGGTGATCGTGGATATCGTCGTCGTGATCCTGTCGGGTCTTGCGGTCTGGAAGTCGGTGCAATTCCCGTGGCTGCGCGACCTCATGGGCGGCTATGACAACGCCCGCGTCGTCCACTTCTTCGCGATGAGTTTCCTGGTGGCGTTTTTCGTATTGCACGTGGTGATGGTCGCGCTCGTTCCACGCTCGTTGTTGCTGATGATCCGGGGCCGCTGAACCATGCTGAACAGAAAGAGCGAACTCATTGCGTCGAATCTCGATGTCGACAACATCCTCAAGGATGCGCGCAATGAACTGAAGGCGCCGGCGCGGCGTTTGTTCGGCAAGCGCATCTTGTCGCTTGGCGGTCTCATGATGCTGTCGGGCTGCAATATTTCCGACGATAAATCCGTGAACACCGTGCTGCGGACCATGTCGCGTTTCAACGACGACGCGCAAGCGTTTCTCTTCGACCCGAACAAGCTCGCGCCGACCTATCCCGAGTCGATGATCACGCGGCCGTTCCCGTTCAACGCGTTCTACGACATAGACGATGTCCCTGTCGTCGATGCAGCTACCTACAAGCTGCCGGTCGGTGGACTCGTGAAGGGCAAGAACGTCTGGACGCTTGAAGAACTGCACGCGTTGCCGCAGGAAAGTCAGGTGACGCGGCACATCTGCATTGAAGGATGGAGCGCGATTGGCAAGTGGGGCGGCGTGCGTTTCGCCGATTTTCTCAAGCGTTCCGGCGCCGACACCACGGCCAAATACGTAGCGTTCCACTGCGCGGATAACTATTCAACCAGCATCGACATGCCGACTGCGCTGCATGCGCAGACGCTCTTGACGCTGACGTACGACGGCCAGGTTTTGCCGCCGAAATACGGCTTCCCGATGAAGCTGCGCATGCCGACGAAACTCGGCTACAAGAACCCGAAGCACATTGTCGCGATTACCGTGACGAACGAATATCCCGGCGGTTATTGGGAGAACCAGGGATACAACTGGTTCGGCGGTGCCTGAATTTTCCCGCGTTACATATTAAAACTGGAGCCTCCATGTCTATTGCCTCATCTACTTCTTTGCGTTTGAAACTCGGTGTATCGGTTGCTGCGCTCGCATTTGCAGGCGTCGCGTTTGCCCAGGCGCCGGCGGCTAAACCAGCGCGTATTCGTGGCGATATCGTGTCGTTGTCCGGCGATACGCTGACCGTGCATCGTCGTAGCGGCGACACCGTGACCATCGACATGAAGCAGGACACGCCCGTCACGGCCGTGAAGAACATCAAGCTCTCCGACATCAAGACCGGCTCGTTTATCGGCACGGCAGCAACCACCGGTACCGACGGCAAGATGACGGCGACCGAAGTGCTGGTGTTCCCGGAAGCGGCACGCGGATCGGGTGAAGGCCACTATGCGTGGGACCTCTCGCCGAACAGCACGATGACGAATGCAAACGTCGATCAGATCGTGACGGGCACGAGCGGCCGTGATCTGAAGCTGTCGTACAAGGGCGGCAGCAACACGGTGACGGTGCCGGACGGCGTGCCTGTAGTGACGTTCGCGCCGGCTGCGCGCACGGATCTTGTTGCGGGCAAGAAGGTGTTTATCGTTGCGTCGCCGGTGAGCGGCACCGAGTTTGCGGCTTCGCGCGTAGTGGTTGAGAAGGATGGCGTTGCGCCGCCGATGTAATGACGCGCTAAGGCGTTATGTCGCTCCCGGCGCTGCCAACAAATCTTCGATCTTCACCGGGAGATCGCGCACGCGTACCCCCGTCGCGTGATAGACGGCATTGGTAATGGCAGGCGCGATGCCTGCCATGCCGATCTCTCCGATCCCTCGTGCACCCAGCGGATTCAGCGCGAAATCCGGATAGTCCAGAAATGTCACGTCCATCTTGGGTGAGTCGGCGTGCGTGGTCATCACGTAGTCGGCGAGGTTGCGGTTGAGCGGCGCGCCTGAACGCGAGTCGTAGTGCGTCTCCTCGAACAGCGCCATACCCACGCCCATCACAATTGCCCCTTCGATCTGATTCCGGCCCGTGCGCGTATTGATGATCTTGCCAGCATCGATCACGCTTACCACCCGGCTCACGCGCAACCGTGCAGTTTCCGGTTGCCACGTGACTTCGATAAAGTGCGCGCAATACGAGTGAATCGACACTTTGTTCGCATCGGCATCTGCCCCGCTCGCACCGGAACGACCCCTGCCCAAAACGATGCTGACCTGCGCAGGCGCGAGGATCCGCTCGAATGGCACACCCGCTCCGGGCGATGTCCCTTTGCGATAAACCATGCCTTGTTCGAAGCCCAGCACGTCCACTGACTGTCCCTTGAAGGGCGAGTTGTCCGCTCCAGCGGCCGTCGCAAGAAGCTGCTGGACAGCAGCCTGAGTGGCCTGCGTCACGGCTGGAACCAGTGACGCGGTCACCATCGAGCCACCGGACAATGGTCCCGGCGGCAAACGGGTATCGCCGATCACCACGGCAATCCTGTTGAGCGCGATACCGGTCAGATTGGCGACCATCTGGCCGAGGATTGTGTAGGTGCCCGTACCAATATCCTGAGTCGCCGTCGCGACGCGAGCGGTCCCATCGGCATGCAGTTCGACGATGGCTTCCGCCGGCAATCGCCTTGCGGCCCACGAACCCGCTGCCATTCCCCAACCAACCACGAGGCCGTCGCGGCGCATCGAACCAACGCTTGCAGTTCGGTTCGACCACCCGAACTTGTCAGCGCCAACAGTAAGGCACTCCTTCAGGTGTCGCGACGAGAACGGCACGTTGCGGCTTTCGTCCGTGGCGGGCTCGTTGATCAGCCGCAGCTGGAGCGGATCGACGTTGAGCTTGATGGCGAGTTCGTCGACGGCCGACTCGATCGCGAACAGGCCGGGCACCGCGCCTGGACCACGCATCGACGTGCTGGGCGCAATGTCTCGTCGCGCGAGGGCGGCGGTGACGCGCAGGTTAGGCGAGCTGTACAGGTAACCAGACGTCTCCCCGCAATTTTCCTTGCGCGTTTCCCGGCGAGCCGTCTGATAGACATAGTCATGCTGAAACGAAGTTAAGCGACCGTCGGGGGTTGTCGACAAACGCATGCGTTGCTGCGTACTGGTCCGATGGCCGACGTTATGAAACATCATCTCGCGGGTCACCACCAGCTTGACGGGACGTTGAAGATTGCGCGCCGCAGCGCCGGCGAGTAACGAGTGCGACCATGGAAACAGTTTGCCGCCGAACCCGGAACCAAGGTACTTCATGATCACGCGGACCTGGTCTTCCGACACGCCGAGCATCAACGCCATGACCTGTCGCTGATTCACAATCGATTGCGATGTTTCGTAGAACGTATAGTTGGTTCCATCGAAGGCAGCGACGGTCGCGTGCAATTCGATCGGGCTATGCGTTTCAATTGGCGTGGTATAGGTCTGGTCGAGCTTGAGCGCATCGGGGGCGTTGGCAAAGGAGGTGTCAGCGTCGCCTCGCTGGGTATCGACTGAAGGCTTCTCTTCCGCTGACATCTCTGTGCGCACGTCGGGTTGATTCGTCGAATAACTTACCTTCACCGCACCGGATGCCGCGGTCGCCTGCTCGAAGGTGTCGGCTACTACCACGGCAATGTACTGGCCGTAGTAGTAGACGATGTCATCTTCGAACGGCGGCCGTTTCTCATCGATTCTCGCCTCCGATGCAAAGCCAACACGATAAAACTTGCCGATGTTCTCGCGCGTGTAGACCGACTTAACGCCGGGCATTTTCGCGGCAGCAGCGGTGTCGAGCCGCGTCACGTGTCCCTTGCCGATGGTCGCGCAAACGGGCACGGCGTAGAGCATCCCGGGCAAGGAGAAGTCCGATGTGTATGGCGCGAGGCCGCTCACCTTGAGCGGGGCATCGATTCGTTGGAAGTCGCCGCCGATCAATGGCTGCGCTTTCTTTGAAGCTACCTGCATGGTGTTCTCCGCGAATTGGCGTTATGCAATCAGGCAGTCCGGGTGGCGAGCGTGAGAGCGTGCTGAATGCAGCGCTTCGCCAGTTCGACCTTGAAGCCATTCTGGCTTTGCGGCCGGGCTGTCTGAAGCGCGGCTTCGGCTGCCGCACGAAACGCGGTGGCATCGGGCGAGCGCCCGAGAAGGGCCGCTTCCGCCTCGTGCGAACGCCATGGCTTCACGCCCACGCCGCCCATCGCGATCCTGACGTGATCGATCCTGCCCGACGACACAGTCAGCACAACTGCCGCCGATGCCAACGCAAACTCGTACGACGCGCGATCGCGCAGCTTCAGGTAGACGCTGTGACTACCAGGCATGGGCGCGGGGAGCGTCACGTGAGTGATCAGTTCGCCGGCATTGAGCGATGTTTCGCGTTCGGGCGTCGTACCGGGTAACAGGAAAAAGTCGTCAATGCCGATGCTTCGTTTGCCCTGCGCACTTTCGACGTGGACGCTTGCCTCGAGCGCCGTCATGGCCACGTTCATGTCCGAAGGATTCGTCGCGATGCAGTGTTCGCTTGTCCCCAGGATGGCGAGATTACGGTTGAAGCCGCCGATTGCGGAACACCCGCTGCCCGGCTCGCGCTTGTTGCATGGGGTATTCGTATCGCGGAAATAGACGCAACGCGTGCGTTGCAGCAGGTTGCCGCCGGTCGTCGCCATATTGCGCAATTGCGCCGACGCACCCGACAGCAACGCCTGCGACAGCACGGGATAGCGCGTCTTGATCAACAGATGATTCGCGAGATCGGCATTGCGCACCGTCGCGCCTATCGTGACACCGCCGTTGTCGAGTGTTTCGACTTTATCGAGCGGCAGGCGATGGATGTCGATGACTTGCGCCGGGCGCTCCACATCGAGCTTCATCAGGTCGAGGAGGGTCGTGCCTCCGGCCAGAAAGCGTATTGATGGCGTGCCTGGTTGGCTCGCTGCATTGGCCTGCACCGTTGCCATGTCGAGCGCCTGTTTGACGTCGGCAGCGCGCTTGAGTTGGAAGTGTTCCATTCGTTCGCTCCGTTTAAGCTTTTTGGCGAACTTGCTGGATCGCGGTCACGATATTCGAATAGGCGCCGCAGCGGCAGATATTCCCGCTCATCGCTTCCTTGACGTCCTCGTCGCTGTGGCCGTAGGGCTCCTTGAGCAGCGCGACCGCGGACATGATCTGTCCCGACGTACAGTAGCCGCATTGAAAGCCGTCGTGCTCGACGAAGGCGGCCTGCATCGGATGCAGGTTGCCCGGCCGTCCAATGCCTTCGATCGTGGTGATCATTTCGCCTTCGTGAGTGGCCGCAAGGCTCAGGCACGAATTCACGCGCCTGCCGTCCACATGGACCGTGCACGCGCCGCACTGACCGTGGTCGCAGCCCTTCTTGGTGCCGGTGAGGCGCAGATGTTCGCGCACGCAATCGAGTAGCGTCGTGCGTGGATCGATATCCAGTTCGTGGAGCGTGCCATTGACGTTCAATTGCACATGAACGTTGCCACTGTCCGCTGGCGCATCGTTTTGGCTTGCATCGTTGGAATCTGCGAGCGCAAGCGAATGAAGTTGCCCGGTGCCCACGGCAACGCCTGCCGCGCCCACGCGCGTCAAAAAGGAGCGGCGCGTCACGCGCTCGAAGAGGGTCGCCGGCTCGTCGTCAGTCGCGTCCGGTTGCTGAGGCTTGTCGTTCATGAGTCGAATTCCCGTTGATGCATGGATAGAAGACGACCGACATCGCATCGTCTCGGCATTCGATACTCATCATAGGCCACCCGCCGTGGCGTCAAGATGGCCGCGAGATGGCGGGAAGATGGCACGCGGTTCTGGGCCGTGAGTGCCGTTCGTTTCTACTCAGGTTTATCCAGCACTTCCACCGTCGCGATCAGGTCCCCGAAATCCTGTACCAGCAAGTTCAGCACGAATGCCAGCACGGTGTGTTTCTCTATCGTTCCACATGCGTTGTGTGATGCCGTTCTAAGCTTTTCGAACGACGCACGCGCGAGCAGGACGTTCTCATCCTGATGGCCTCGATCGGCATCGAGCGTGGCGGCTAACGTTCTGGCCGCGTCGGCAAACGCATCGGCGGCTACGTTCAGCGCGTCGCGATGGGTCGCACTTAGCTCCGCGCTCAGCCCAACGAGGTGCGGATCGCCGGTGCAAGCCTTCCCCAGGAACAGCGCGTCCCGATGCAGCCGGGTCAGCATGGGCGCCACCTTGTCGACCACGTCCCCGCGCGTGCGTTTCACCGGCACGATGATGTGCTCACGCCCCGCTTCGGTAATAGCCTCGTCGAGTGCCTTTTCGGCGACGGCAGAGCGCTGATGAAGGCGCTCGGCTTCGTCCGCGTCATCGGGCTTGCGCAGGGTCAGCGTGATCAAATCGCCCAACGCAAGGACGATTTCGCTCGCGCGGTCGTGGGCCGCATTGATCGCACGATTCGGCATCATGAATGCGACGAGGAGCGCGGAGCCTCCCCCAATCAGGATTTCGAGCACACGGTCAATCGGACGTTCGAACGGGGAGCCCATTCCGCTCGCCGGAACCAGCACAACGACGACGAGCGTCACGCAGGCGAGCCGGAGGGTCGGCCGCCAGGCGGCCAGTGCTGCGAGCGGCAAGATTGCAATGGCGAACACGATGAGCGGCGGCGCGCCGCGCAGGATGGCGAACAAACCGACGACACCGACCACGCCGCCCGTCACCGCCCCAATGATCTGGTCGCGGCCCGTGTTCAGCGCCTGGTTGAGACTGGGCTGCGTGACGACAATCAGGGTGGTGATAACCGCCCAGTAAAGCTCGGGGAGCGTGGCGAGTTTAGCGACGCCGTAACTCAGCACGCAACTGATAAGCGTGCGGGCGAAGCGCCGGAGTTCGAGCGTGTAGGTGAGTTTGTTTGTGAGCACTAGATGGTTATTGGCTGAATTTTGTCGGGTTGTCTGGCTCGGGGTTTGGCGGTTTTGGTGGGCGCAATCTCCGAAGGCTGCCATCGGCCGGAGCGGTCAGTTTAAATTCAAACCGATGGAAATATCCGACGTGAAGCTGCCCGCGGCTGTCCACTACGGCCGGGAGTAGCGTCTCCATTCGCCGTTGCGAGCAAAACCTGTGTGATCGCGTTACCATCAATGGTTAATTCGCCGGGTTTGGGGTGTCAAGAACGTTGGAACGTTGGACTGTTGAGTCAACCCCGGCGGCAGTTTCCCCGATAACCATGACCATCACGAACATCAGGAGCCAAGCATGAGCGAAAGCACTTTATCTCGTCAGTATCCGAGCACGCAGTTGTATATCGACGGCGCATGGCGTGCGGGCAGCCGCGACACCGCCGTGGTCAATCCTGCGACGGAAGCTGAAATCGGCCGCCTCTCGCTGGCCGGCGAACAACAACTCGCTGAAGCCGCCGAAGCCGCTGGACGCGGTTTTGCGGCGTGGCGCAAGGTATCGGCATTTGATCGCAGCAAGCTCATGCGCCGTGCCGCGCAGAACCTGCGCGACCGCGCCGAGGAAGTGGCCGCGATCATGACCATGGAGCAGGGCAAGCCGCTGGCCGAGTCGCGCATCGAAGTGCTGGGCGCGGCGGACACCATCGACTGGTTCGCGGAAGAAGCACGCCGGACGTATGGCCGCGTGATCCCGGCGCGTGCGGGCAATGTGCGCCAGATCGTGACGCGCGAGCCGGTTGGTCCAGTCGCCGCCTTCACACCGTGGAATTTCCCGATCAATCAGGCTGTACGCAAGGTATCGGCGGCGCTCGCCGCTGGGTGCTCGGTGGTCCTGAAAGGACCGGAAGAAACGCCGGCAAGCTGCGCGGCGCTGGTTCAGGCTTATATCGATGCAGGTTTGCCGGCTGGCGTGTTGAACCTCGTGTTTGGTGTTCCCGCCGATGTCTCGAAGTTCCTGATCGCGCATCCGCTGATCCGCAAGATCTCGTTCACGGGTTCGACGGCCGTCGGCAAGTTGCTGGCCGCGATGGCCGGCGAGCACATGAAGCGCGCCACGATGGAACTCGGCGGCCACGCCCCCGCGCTGGTTTTCGCCGACGCCGACATCCCGCGCGCCGCGAAACTTCTGGCCAGCGCCAAGTTCCGCAATGCAGGCCAGGTGTGCATTTCGCCGACGCGGTTTATCGTCGAGGAATCCGCTTACGAGGAATTCACGGAGCATTTTGTCGCGACGACGAAGAAGCTGAAGGTCGGCAATGGTCTGGAAGAAGGCGTGCAAATGGGTGCGCTCGCCAACGGCCGTCGCTTGCAAGCAATGGAACGTCTGGTTGCCGATGCGGTTGAGCAGGGTGCGAAGGTGCTGACGGGTGGCGAACGCATTGGCCGTGAAGGGTATTTCTTTGCGCCGACCGTGCTCGCGAATGTGCCGATGTCGGCTCGCATCATGACGGAAGAACCGTTCGGCCCGATCGCGCCGATCTCGACCTTCAAGTCCTACGACGAAGCTATCGTGGAAGCGAACCGTCTGCCGTACGGCCTGGCAGCGTATGCGTACACGAGGTCGAGCGCGACGTCGGCGGCAGTGGGTGAGGACATCGAAAGCGGCATGGTGTCGATCAACCACCACGGGTTGGGAATTCCGGAAACGCCGTTCGGTGGCGTGAAGGATTCGGGGTATGGCTCGGAAGGCGGCAGCGAAGCGATGGAAGCGTATTTGGTGACGAAGTTCGTGACCGAAGCGCGGTAAGACGAATAGAAGTTAGTTTCAGGTAAAAACGCGGCGTGGCCTTTGGCTGCGTCGCGTTTTTCTTTGGCGCATTCGACTATTCATCAAAGGGGTTGATTGTCCGAACACCCGTTGAAGCGAAGTGCTTCACGTTGCGTGTGGCGACTGTCAGATCGTGGATAAGCGCTGTCGCCGCAATCAACTTATCCAGCTCGTTTTCGGGATTTGGCACCCTGAGACGTCCCCAAAGTTGAGCGACGTCCGATCCAATGCTCAGCACGTTCAAGGCGGAGCCGCCTAAAACTTCGGTCAACCATGCATCCAGCGATCGTGCCTGCTTTTCATCGCCTCGGTGGCGAACGGAGTCAAGCCCGCGTCGCAATTCACCGACAGTTATTACTGAAATGTGCAAGCCGCTGTCTTCGTCGTTTGCACGGTCAAAAAAACTTCGAACGCCTCGGTTTGCTCTAGACCCCTTGCGCATCTCGCTTATTACATTGGTATCAATCAAATACACCCGGCGCCTCGTTAGTGCTTTGTACTCGTTCAAAGTCGGAGTCTTCACCGACGTTCGGCATGCTTGCCAATATCTCGGCAAAACTGCGACGCTTCGGACGACCTAACGCTTCGGCCAAAATCACCCGATGCTCCGCTTCCGCGCTACGTCCATGTGCCGCCGCTTGTTCACGAAGGCTCTGAACCACTTCATCATCTATTCCTCGTACAAGAAGACTGGCCATTGTTGCCTCCAAATTTGATGATATCAATGATATCAGTAAACAAGTTCATTGTCATGCCAAATAGCTTTACATTGCCACGTCGACGCTAGACTCGGGCGATTTCAAATCCGAAAAAAAACCCGGCCGAAGCCGGGTTCAACGTTCCCGCGTCCTGATCTCAAAAGGACACGGTCACCTGCAAAAGCTACTGCGGAAAACTCACGCTGCCAACAGCGAGCGCAGCACGAACGGCAGAATCCCGCCGTGCTTGTAGTAATCCACTTCAATCGGTGTATCGATACGCAGCAACACCGTCACACGCTGCTCGCTGCCATCCTTGCGATGGATCACGAGCGTCACTTCCTGCTGCGGCTTGATATCGGACGTGAGACCTTCCAGGTCGAACGTTTCTTCGCCCGTGATATTCAGCGACTGCACGCTGTCCGACCCCTTGAACTGCAGCGGCAATACGCCCATGCCGACCAGGTTCGAACGGTGGATCCGCTCGAAACTGCGCGCCACGACCAGCTTCACGCCAAGCAATTGCGTACCCTTCGCGGCCCAGTCACGCGATGAACCCGTGCCGTACTCTTCGCCCGCAAACACGATAGTCGGCGTGCCTTCATCGATGTATTTCATCGCTGCGTCATAGATCGACATTTCTTCGCCGCTCGGCTGGAATATCGTCAAGCCGCCTTCCACGCGCGATCCGTCTTCCTTCAGCGGGATCATCAGGTTCTTGATCCGCACGTTCGCGAAGGTGCCGCGCATCATCACGTCATGGTTGCCGCGACGCGAGCCGTAGCTGTTGAAGTCGGCCTTCTGCACGCCGTTCGCCTTCAGCCACACGCCTGCAGGTGAGCTTTCCTTGATCGAACCCGCCGGGCTGATGTGATCGGTCGTGACCGAGTCACCAAAAATGCCCAGCGGACGCGCGCCCTTGACTTCAGGAATGCTGTCGGCCGGCGTCATCGAAAAGTCCTTGCCGAAGAACGGCGGCTCAGCAATGTACGTCGACTTCGGCCAGTCATACACCTGACCCGCTTCGCCTTCAATCTTGCTCCACAAGTCGCCGGTCTTCGTGAGTTCAGCGTAGTTCTTGCGGAATGCATCGGCGTCCAGTGCGTACTTCAGCAGCGCGTTGACTTCATCGCTCGTCGGCCAGATGTCGCCCAGGAAGATGTCCTTGCCGTTCTTGCCCTTGCCGACCGGTTCCGTCATCAGGTCGACCGTCATGTTGCCAGCGATGGCATAAGCCACGACCAGCGGCGGCGATGCCAGGAAGTTGGCGCGGATGTTCGGGTGAATGCGCGCTTCGAAGTTACGGTTACCGGACAGCACGGCGGCGGCAACAATATCGTTCTTCGTGATCGCGTCGTTCAGTTCCGGCGTCAGGTCGCCCGCGTTACCAATACACGTCGTGCAGCCGTAAGCGGCCAGCGTGAAGCCGAGCTGGTCGAGGTACGTCAGCAGGTTGGTCTTCGTCAGGTACTCGGTGACGATCCGCGATCCCGGCGCCAGCGACGTCTTGATGTGCGGCGCCACGGTCAAGCCGGCTTCCACGGCCTTCTTCGCGAGCAGGCCGGCAGCCAGCAGCACGCTCGGGTTCGACGTGTTCGTGCATGACGTGATAGCGGCGATCAGGATGTCGCCGTTCTTCACATCGACCTTGTTCGTGGTCGTGTATTGCTTGTTCAGGTCGGCAGCTTTCTTGCCGAAGCCGTTCTCGCTCACAGCCGCCGAGAACAGCTCGGTGAAGTTCGACTTTACGTTGCCGATTTCGATACGGTCTTGCGGGCGCTTCGGACCTGCCAGCGAAGGCGCAACCGTGCCGAGATCGAGCGTCAGCGTCTTCGTGTAGTCAATATCACCGGCCTTCGGCACGCCGAACAGGTTCTGCGCCTTGAAATAGGCTTCGAACGCTTCAATTTCTGCGTCGGTACGGCCGGTTCCCTTGAAGTAGTCGATGGTCTTTTCATCGACGGGGAAGAAGCCCATGGTCGCGCCGTATTCCGGCGCCATGTTGCCGATGGTCGCGCGGTCCGGCAGCGACAGCGACTTCGTGCCTTCACCGAAGAACTCGACGAACTTGCCGACGACCTTCTCTTTACGCAGCATTTCGGTGACGGTTAGCACCAGGTCGGTCGCCGTCACGCCTTCGCGAATCTTGCCCTTCAGCTCGACGCCGACCACGTCCGGCGTCAGGAAATACACCGGCTGGCCGAGCATGCCGGCTTCAGCTTCAATACCGCCCACGCCCCAGCCGACCACGCCAATGCCGTTGATCATCGTCGTGTGGCTGTCCGTGCCGACGAGCGTGTCCGGGTAATACACGGTATCGCCGTCGACCGTCTTCTTGTGGACGCCACGCGCCAGATATTCCAGGTTCACCTGGTGGACGATACCCACGCCCGGGGGCACGACCTTGAACGTATCGAAGGCTTGCATGCCCCACTTCATGAACTGATAGCGCTCGTTATTGCGCTGGAATTCCAGCTTCATGTTCAGGTCGAGCGCGTCTTTCTGACGGAAGTAATCGATCTGCACCGAGTGATCGACCACCAGATCGACCGGCACGAGCGGCTCGATGGCCTTCGGGTCCTTGCCTGCGCGCTGTGCAACGCCACGCATGGCTGCTATATCGGCGAGCAGCGGCACACCGGTGAAATCCTGCAGCACGACGCGCGAGACGACGAAGGGGATTTCATCGGTACGATCCGCGACCGGCTTCCAGGTCGCCAGTTGCTTGATGTGTTCTTCGCCGATCTTCTTGCCGTCGTAGTTGCGCAGCACCGATTCCAGCACGATGCGGATCGACACCGGCAGGCGTTCGATCTTGACGTTCAGCGCCTTTCCGAGTGCGGGCAACGAGTAGTACTTGCCTTTGCCGGAACCGCTGTCGAATTCCTTGAGCGTTTTGTGGAGATTGTGGGCCATGTTTTTTTCCCTTGGTTTAAACGAGGAAATACCTTCGAAACGGGTGATCTAAAAACGGGTAAAGAATCCTGACTAAATCACGTACAAATCAACGTATTCATTGACCGGCATGGCTTCGAGCGCTGCCTGATCCAGCGATACCGCGAGGATCGCCTCTTGCTGCTTGGCTGGGAAACGCCGTGCGAGGTTAACCTTGAACTTCTCAACCAGAAGCGGGATGCCGTCTTCGCGACGACGCTTGTGTCCAATCGGATATTCGACGACCACCTCGTCGAACTTGGAGCCGTCGTTGAACTCAACGGTCAGCGCATTGGCGATCGAACGCTGCTCCGGATCGTGATAATCCTTCGTGAATTGCGGGTCTTCCACGCATTCCATCTTCGCGCGCAACGTATCGATACGCTGATCCTTCGCCACTGAATCTTCATAATCCGATGCGGTCAGCCGGCCATGAATCAGCGGCACGGCAACCATGTACTGGATGCAGTGATCGCGATCGGCGGGGTTATCGAGCGGACCTTTTTTATCGATGATCCGAATTGCTGCTTCGTGCGTGCGGATCGTGATCTTCTTGATGTCTTCAACCTTCTTGCCCATTTCCGCGAGCTTCGCGTGCAAGGTCATCGCGGCTTCCACGGCGGTTTGCGAGTGGAATTCGGCCGGGAACGAAATCTTGAACAGCACGTTTTCCATTACGTACGAACCGTACGGGCGCTGGAACTTGAACTCGTTGCCCTTGAAGAGCACGTCGTAGAAGCCCCATGTTTTGGCGGTCAGAACCGATGGATAGCCCATCTCGCCGGTCTTCGCGATCAGCGCAAGGCGCACGGCGCGCGAAGTTGCATCGCCTGCGGCCCACGATTTGCGCGAGCCCGTATTCGGCGCATGCCGATACGTGCGCAGCGAATGACCATCGACGAAAGCCAATGAAACAGCATTGATCAACTCATCGCGCGTGAGGCCGATCATCTGACCGACGACTGCCGTTGAAGCCAGCTTCACGAGCAAAACGTGATCGAGCCCGACCTTGTTGAACGAATTTTCCAGCGCGATACAGCCTTGAATTTCGTGCGCCTTGATCATCGCGATCAAGACGTCTTTCATCGACAGCGGCTTCTTGCCGGTAGCCACCGCGTTACGCGATAACCAGTCGGCCGTTGCGAGAATGCCACCGAGATTGTCCGACGGATGGCCCCATTCGGCAGCCAACCATGTGTCGTTGAAGTCGAGCCAGCGGATCATCGCGCCAATGTTGAACGCAGCCTGAACCGGGTCGAGCTGGAAAGAGGTGCCGGGCACCTTGGCGCCGTTGGGGACTATCGTGCCGGGCACGATGGGTCCCATCAGCTTGGTGCAGGCGGGATAAGTTAGTGCTTCGAGTCCGCAGCCGAGCGTATCGATCAGGCAGTTGCGCGCGGTGTCGAGCGCGAGCGTGCTGTCGATCTTGTAGTTGAGAACGTAGTCGACGATATCGACTATTACTCGATCCGGCTCGGGCCGGACGTTTGAAATCGGTGCGGACATCGAAAAACCTCTGGTAAAGACTTACTTGACGTTCTTGATCAGTTCGTTGGCTTGCGTAGGTGCCGGTGCGCCCGATGCAGCCATTTCCGCCGTCTTGCATTCGTCGGCGAGACGCGACGAGTCCTTGTCCGAGAACAACATGGCCTTGCTCGGGATCACGACGAGATCCATACCCGTCGCCGCATCGTGGAAACGGTCCGCGCCGGTCGTGGTGTTTTCACGCGGCAGTTGATAGTCCTTCTTCGCCCAGTTCACAGTGACGACCTGGTCACGCTTCATGTCGCCTTTCAGGTAGAAAGCCAGGCCTTCATTGCAGGACCACTTCGTCGAGCCTTCCGGGATCGGGTCCACTTTTGCTGCAGCTTTGGCTTCTGCGCCGGGTTTGCGCTTGATCAGGCGGCGTGCCGGCGCCGGGCGTTTTGCCACTGCCTTCTTGGCCGTGGTCGTTGTGGTGGTCGTGGCATCTGCGGCCAGCGCGCTCGTGGCGGCGAACATGCCCGACAGAGACAAGGCGCCGACAACGCTAGCGATCAGGAGTTTATTCATCAATGACAGCCTTTCTAAATTTCGTTTAAATGTTCAATCGGAGCGTTTGCAGCGCCAGTTCGGAGATGAAATGACCGGCTGCATTGGCCCGTTTTGCGAAAGCGCGCACGCCGATTCAGACTATCCGGCGCACGCAGCGCGCTATTTTCGCTTATTTATAGATTGGAACTTCAGATTTTCGGGCCCGGTGTAATTTGCACTCGGCCGGATGATCTTGTTATCGATACGTTGTTCAATGATGTGAGCGCTCCAGCCCGATGTCCGCGAGATCACGAACAGCGGCGTGAACATGGCCGTGGGCACGCCCATCGCGTGATAGGAAACGGCGCTGAACCAGTCTAGGTTCGGGAACATCTTCTTCGCGTCCCACATCGTTGTTTCGAGGCGTTCGGCGACGTCGTAGAGCTTGGTGTCGCCGGCTTCTTTCGATAACTTCTTCGCGATTTCCTTGATCACCTTGTTACGCGGATCGGAGATCGTGTACACCGGATGACCGAAGCCGATCACGACTTCCTTTGCTTCCACGCGGCGACGGATATCGGCTTCCGCTTCGTCGGGCGTCTGATAACGCGACTGAATATCGAACGCAGCTTCATTCGCGCCGCCGTGCTTCGGGCCGCGCAACGCGCCGATGCCGCCGGTAATCGCCGAGTACATGTCCGAGCCCGTGCCGGCGATCACACGACACGTGAACGTCGATGCGTTGAATTCGTGCTCGGCGTAAAGAATCAGCGACGCGTGCATTGCATCGACCCATGACTTCGACGGAGGAACACCATGCAGCAAATGCAGGAAGTGCCCGCCGATGGAATCGTCATCGGTCTCGGTCTCAATGCGCCGGCCGTTATGAGAATAGTGGTACCAGTACAGCAGAATGGAGCCGAGCGAGGCCATCAGGCGGTCGGCAATATCCTTGGCACCGGCAATGTTGTGATCCTCTTTCTCAGGCAACACGGTGCCGAGCACGGAGACACCGGTGCGCATCACATCCATCGGATGAGCCGATGCGGGAATCCATTCGAGCGCGGCTTTCAGGTTCGCGGGCAAACCACGCAAACCCTTGAGCTTGGCCTTGTACGTCTTGAGTTCAGCGACGGTCGGCAGTTTGCCATGCACGAGCAGATATGCGATCTCTTCGAACTCGGAGGTGCCGGCAATATCGAGGATGTCATAGCCACGATAATGCAAATCATTGCCCGTCTTGCCGACGGTGCACAGCGCGGTATTGCCCGCTGTCACACCCGACAGCGCGACTGATTTCTTCGGTTTGAAACCGCCGGTGGCGGGTGCCTCTTTCTCTAACGTATCGCTCATTCGACCCAGTCTCCTGATATGTGGAACGCGTTATTTGTCGAGTAAAAAAAGCGTCTCTGCGCCTTCAGGCAGCGCCTGTGCCGACGCTTTCGCGCGGCGCAGCACCGACCAGTAATATCGATAGCTTGCGCGATCGTGCAACGTGTCCTGATACCGCGTCGGTCCCCATTGCGCGTTTTGCGCGGCGAGCAAAATCTCTGTGGCAGTCGCGATTTCATCGCTGCGCGGCAGGAAGGCATCGACGATCGGCTTGATCTGATCCGGGTGGATGCTCCACATGCGCGTGTAGCCAAATTCGTTGCGGGCTCGCTGGGCGTCGTTCGCGACCACGCTCATGTCGCGCACTTCCGTGGAGACGTTATGCGACGCCACCTTGCCATGCGCGTGGCAAGCCGCCGCGATCTCGAGCTTCGCGCGCCGCACGAGCGGATGATCGAACTGACCCGGCGAGCGCATCGCGGTATCGGGAATCGCGCCGTTATGCGCCGACACAAAATCCATCAGCCCGAAACTCAACGCTTCAACGCCCGGCAGTGCCGCGAGTTCGAAGACCTCGGCCAGCGCACCATGTGTTTCGATCAGCAGTTGGCACGGAATCGCGTGCTTGATCCCGAACTCGCATCGCGACGCTTCGACGAACGCGACCATTTCGGCGGCATCGAAGACACTGCGAATCTTGGGCAGAGTGATGTACGCGGGTGCCTTCTTCGCGGCGCGAAGGATGATGCGCACGTCGTCACGCCACGCACGGTTCTCGAAGTCATGAATGCGCACGCCGACGCGGCCAAAGCGGTCTTCCTCGCTGCCGAGAAACGATGCCACCAGTTCCGCATGCGATGCTTCCTGACCGACTTGCGCGCCGTCCTCGCAATCGAGCGTGACGTCGAATACCGGCCCGAGTTGCGCCTGCAGCGCGAGCGATTTCCTGATCAGCTTTTCGCTTCCTGCATAGTGATCGCAAGGGGGCATCACAGCGGGTGGAACATCGCCTTCAAACAGGACTTCGGCGGGGGAGAGAGCGCGCATCGTCGGCGTCGGGTTGCTTGTAAAGAGGGTGGAAACAGCGGATTCGGGTGAGTTCGGATGTTTTTTCAAACGCTTTTCAAACACCAAACGCACTCGAATCAGCAGCGAGCGCCGGCCTTCCGGCCAGACACTCGCGTGAAACGCAAAGACAACCAGACCCGCTTACTTGCCCAGCAAATGCGCGACGCCGTCGCGCTCTTCGAGCAATTCGTTCAGCGTGCCGGTCATCTTCTCGCGCGAGAACGCGTCGATTTCGAGGCCTTCAACGCGCTTGTATTCGCCGTTTTCGCACGTCACGGGAACACCGTAGATGATGTCTTCCGGGATTTCGTACGAACCATCAGACGGAATGCCCATGGTGACCCACTTGCCGTTCGTGCCGAGCAGCCAGTCATGCACGTGGTCGATAGCCGCGTTGGCAGCGGACGCTGCCGACGACAAACCGCGCGCTTCGATAATCGCTGCGCCGCGCTTGCCAACCGTCGGGATGAATGTGTTGCGATTCCATTCGTCGTCGTTGATCAGCTTGGTCAGCGACTCGCCTTCGACCGTGGCGAAACGGAAATCCGGGTACATGGTCGGCGAGTGATTGCCCCACACAGCCAGCTTTTCGATCGATGCCACCGGCTTGCCCGACTTCGATGCCAGTTGCGACAGCGCGCGGTTGTGGTCGAGACGCAGCATGGCCGTGAAGTTCTTCTTCGGCAGATCCGGCGCCGACTTCATCGCGATGTACGCGTTCGTGTTGGCCGGATTTCCGACCACGAGCACCTTGACGTCGCGGCTGGCGACGTCGTTGAGCGCCTTGCCTTGCACCGTGAAAATTTCAGCGTTGGCGGACAGCAGGTCCTTACGCTCCATGCCCTTCGAACGGGGACGGGCGCCGACCAGCAACGCCACATCTGCGTCCTTGAACGCGACCTTCGGATCGTCCGTGACGACAACGCCTGCCAGCAGCGGGAACGCGCAGTCTTCCAGTTCCATGACTACGCCCTTGACAGCGCCTTGCGCCTGCGGCAGGTCGAGCAACTGAAGGATGACCGGCTGGTCTTTGCCTAGCAGGTCGCCATTGGCGATGCGAAACAGCAACGAGTAACCGATTTGACCTGCGGCGCCGGTGACGGCAACGCGCTTTGCGGACTTAGCCATTGAGAACACTCCTGAACGGTGCGTGAAACGCTAGGGGAAAACGCCATTTTAGGCGCGTTACGCGAAGCGTTGATGAAGCACGTGAATCAAACTGCGCGGGCTGTCACGAAAACCCAATGCCAATGCGCCTGAAGCGAGATTGTCACTGTCCTTCCGGTAGCATGCCGGCAATCGCAGCCCGACCCTCGTGCTGGGAATCTGGCTCTGTGAGCATGGGATTTGCGCTGGATCCTGCAGTTCAGCGCCGCGCAACACCTCGTGCGTCGCGTTTTCGAAGGCGCGCGGGCGTTGCAAGAGCGGGGCACTGGCAGCGGCAGCGAACACGAAAGCCGTTCGGCTTGAGGCGATGAGCGGTAGGCCGTCATGGGGCGTTCCGGGGCGTTTTTGGTGGCCGGCGTAACGCTGGCCGACGCAGCGGCTGTGCCGCACGACACGCGCAGCATCCCGCAAACCCTTGCTCGCCAAGGAGTGTAGGATTCGATCAGGGCAAAGTCAACCGTATCATATGTCTTATATAAGACATAGGAATGTCCGGGAAAACGCTAGACGCGCGTTGACGCTTTATGATGAAATGCGCGCATGAATTCAAACCCAGCGAGCACCACGAACCTTTCCGGCGCATCCGGTGCGACGGAAGTCGTGCCTGCCTCGTCGCCTACGTTCAGCCCGCTATACCAGCAGATCAAGGCCCTGATTACCCAGGGGCTTGAATCGGGCGAATGGAAGCCCGGCGAAATGATCCCGAGCGAAGTCGAATTGGCCGCCCGCTACAAGGTCAGCCAGGGAACGGTGCGCAAAGCTATCGACGAACTTGCTGCCGACAACCTGCTCGTACGCCGTCAGGGCAAAGGCACGTTTGTTGCAACGCACAACGAAGATCGCGTACAGTTTCGCTTTCTGCGATTGCTGCCGGAAGACGGTGACCTTCATCCCCACGTGAGCCGATTGCTGGAGTGCCGCCGTTTGCGCGCACCCGCCGAGATCGCTCGCCAGCTGGACCTGAAGCCTGCTGACCCGGTTGTATGCATCAAGCGCTTGCTGCAATTCGACGGCCAAACCACCGTCTTCGATGAAATCTGGCTGCCCGGCGCGGTCTTTCGCGGTCTGACGGCTGAACGCCTGGCGGATTACAAAGGCCCGCTTTATGCGATGTTCGAAACGGAGTTCGGTACGCGCATGATCCGGGCATCGGAGAAAATCAGGGCTGTCGGTGCGGACGACCAGGTCGCCGAACTGCTTGGCGTGGCAGCCGGGTCGCCGTTATTGTCGGTCGAGCGGGTGTCGTACACGTATGGCGACCGGCCGGTTGAAGTGCGGCGCGGGTGGTATGTCACGAACGGCTATTACTATCAAAACGATTTAAGTTAAAGCGGGTGTTGAAGCGGACGTGGACGGCTCGGCGGCAGGCCCCAAGGGGCGCTTAAGAGTCTTTCTCACGCGACTAGCAATAGCCTCTTGCGCGGCATTTCGCTGCAGCGCGATATAAAAAGGCGCTAAAATCGCGGACTAGTGTGATAACAAAGTTGGGGTCTAGCATGGCTGAAGCTGCAAAAAAACCAAGACCTGAGTACCGGAATATCGGAATCGCTCAGCTAGCAACCTACCGCTTGCCACTAGCGGGAAAGGTTTCAATCCTTCACCGCATTAGTGGTCTGCTTCTATTCGTAGCGCTGCCGTTTCTGCTTTATCTGCTGGACCAAAGCCTCACGTCGGAGATCAGCTTCGACTCGTTCAAGGGCTTTCTCGCCAATCCCCTCGTCAAGATCGTCGTCCTCGTGCTTTCGTGGTCCTTCATGTTCCACTTTTGCGCCGGCATCCGCTTCCTGCTGCTCGACACGCACCGTGCAGTGAGCAAGGAAGGCGGCAAGCAGACGTCCATTGTCGTGCTCGCGGTGTCATCCCTGCTGACAATCGTCGTTGCGCTTAAACTCTTCGGAGCCTTCTGAGAATGGCAGCGAATAACAACAATCGAATCGGTCCCAAGCGCCTCGTCGTTGGCGCGCACTACGGTTTGCGCGACTGGCTGGCCCAACGCATTACCGCCGTCGTGATGGCCCTGTACACGCTGGTCCTGCTGTTCTGGTTCTTCGGCGCGCGTGATTTTTCGTACGACGGCTGGGCCTCCATTTTCGCCATGCAATGGATGAAGCTGGCCACCTTCGTAGCCTTGCTCTCGCTCTTTTATCACGCGTGGGTCGGCATTCGCGACATCTGGATGGACTACATCAAGCCGGTCGGCTTGCGCCTGTTCCTTCAAGTGGCGACGATCCTCTGGCTGGTCGGTTGTATCGGCTACGCGGCACAGATTCTCTGGAGAGTGTAAAGAATGGCTGCAATTAAAACGTCCCTGCCGCGTCGCCGTTTCGACGTCGTGATCGTAGGTGCAGGTGGTTCGGGCATGCGTGCGTCGCTGCAACTGGCTCGTGCGGGTCTGTCGGTCGCGGTGCTGTCCAAAGTGTTCCCGACGCGTTCGCACACGGTTGCGGCCCAAGGCGGTATTGGCGCATCGCTCGGCAACATGAGCGAAGACAACTGGCATTACCACTTCTACGACACCATCAAGGGCTCCGACTGGCTCGGCGACCAGGATGCGATCGAATTCATGTGCCGTGAAGCGCCCGGTGCTGTTTATGAACTCGAACACATGGGCATGCCGTTCGACCGTAACGCTGACGGCACGATCTATCAGCGTCCGTTTGGCGGCCACACGGCGAACTACGGTGAAAAGCCGGTGCAGCGCGCTTGCGCCGCGGCCGACCGTACCGGCCACGCATTGCTGCACACGCTGTATCAGCAGAACGTCGCGGCCAAGACGCATTTCTTCGTTGAATGGATGGCGCTGGACCTGATCCGCGACGCCGACGGCGACGTGCTCGGCGTGACCGCCATGGAAATGGAAACGGGCGACGTCCACATCCTCGAAGGCAAGACCACGTTGTTCGCCACGGGCGGCGCGGGCCGGATCTTCGCGGCATCGACGAATGCGTTTATCAATACCGGCGACGGACTCGGCATGGCGGCTCGTTCGGGCATCGCTTTGCAGGACATGGAATTCTGGCAATTCCATCCGACCGGTGTAGCGGGCGCGGGCGTGCTGATTACCGAAGGCGTGCGCGGCGAGGGCGGGATTCTGCGTAACTCGGACGGTGAGCGCTTCATGGAACGTTATGCGCCGACGCTGAAGGACCTGGCGCCGCGCGACTTTGTTTCGCGTTCGATGGACCAGGAGATCAAGGAAGGCCGCGGTGTCGGTCCGAACAAGGACCACGTCTTGCTGGATCTCTCGCACATTGGCGCCGAGACCATCATGAAGCGGCTGCCGTCGATCCGCGAAATCGCGATGAAGTTCGCGAACGTGGACTGCATCAAGGAACCCATTCCGGTGGTGCCGACCATCCACTATCAGATGGGCGGCATTCCTACGAACATTCACGGTCAGGTCGTGGGCACGCTAAAGGGCGGCTACGAAGAGCCGGTCAACGGCTTTTACGCGGTCGGCGAATGTTCGTGCGTGTCGGTGCATGGCGCGAACCGCCTGGGCACGAACTCGCTGCTGGACCTCGTGGTGTTCGGCCGCGCGGCCGGCAACCACATCATCAAGCATGCGCTGGAAATGAAGGAACACAAGCCGCTGCCGGCCGATGCCGCCGACGCTGCGCTTGAACGCCTCGCCGTGCTGGAGAACTCGTCGTCGGGCGAATACACGCAGTCGATCGCCAACGACATCCGCGCGACCATGCAGGCGCATGCCGGCGTGTTCCGTACGTCGAAGCTGCTGTCGGAAGGCGTGGACAAGGTCAAGGAATTGTCCGAGCGCGTGAAGCATGTGCATCTGAAGGACAAGTCGAAGGTGTTCAACACGGCGAAGGTCGAAGCACTGGAACTCGCGAACCTGATCGAAGTGGCGCGGGCCACCATGATCTCGGCCGAAGCGCGCAAGGAAAGCCGCGGTGCGCATGCGCATAGCGACTTCGAAATTCGCGACGACGAGAACTGGATGAAGCACACGCTGTGGTTCAGCGAAGGCGACAAGCTCGATTACAAGCCGGTGCACATGACGCCGCTGACGGTCGAATCGGTGCCGCCGAAAGCGCGTACCTTCTAAGGCAAAGGAATCGAAATGGCAAAGCGTACTTTTGAAATCTACCGCTACGATCCGGACAAGGACGCGGCGCCCCGCATGCAGACGTACGAGATCGAGATCGACTCGCATGAGCGCATGTTGCTGGACGCACTGCTGAAGCTGAAGTCGGTCGACGAAACGCTGTCGTTCCGCCGTTCGTGCCGTGAAGGCGTGTGCGGTTCGGACGCCATGAACATCAACGGCAAGAACGGTCTGGCCTGCTTGCAGAACATGAACGACCTGCCGCAGAAGATCGTGCTGCGTCCGCTGCCGGGCTTGCCCGTGGTGCGCGACCTGATTTGCGATTTCACGCAGTTCTTCAACCAGTATCACTCGATCAAGCCGTACCTGATCAACGACACGCCGCCGCCGGAAAAAGAGCGTCTGCAAACGCCTGAAGAGCGCGACGAGCTCGACGGTCTGTATGAGTGCATCTTGTGCGCTAGCTGCTCGACTTCATGCCCGAGCTTTTGGTGGAACCCGGACAAGTTCGTGGGTCCGGCGGGCTTGCTGCAAGCCTATCGATTCATTGCGGACAGCCGCGACGAAGCGACGGGTGAACGTCTCGACAACCTGGAAGATCCGTACCGTCTGTTCCGTTGCCATACCATCATGAATTGCGTCGATGTGTGTCCCAAGGGACTGAATCCTACGAAGGCAATTGGCAAGATTAAAGAATTGATGGTGCGCCGCGCTGTCTGAGAAGGACTTGTGTCATGAATGACTTCGGGCATCAGTCCGACCCTCTACGCCGGGCGCGCCTTCGCTGGCGCGCGCGGCGCGGTCTGCTGGAAAACGATTTGATCTTCGAGCGTTTTTTCAGCCGATATGAGCACGACCTCAGTGACGCGGACGTTGGTGTGCTGACGCAACTGCTGGAACTGAGCGACAACGACCTGATGGACTTGCTGCTGGCACGCAAGGAACCGGATGGCGAACTGGCCTCGCCGGATATGACCCGCGTGCTGGAGATGCTGCGCTCTGCCTGATTTAGTTCACTGAGCCAGTCCATGCGGTCGTGCAAGAGTCGTGCGAATTATCGAAAACCTGTTTCCATACTTCGATTGAGGATGTGCTATGACCCCGTCAGATGTTAAAGCCACGCTATCGTTCAGCGACAACTCGCCGAGCGTTGAAATGCCGATCTACAAGGGCACCTTGGGCCCGGACGTAATCGACATCCGCAAGCTCTACGGCCAGACCGGCAAGTTCACGTACGATCCGGGCTTCATGTCGACGGCGGCGTGCAATTCCGCAATTACGTACATCGACGGCGATAAGGGTGAGTTGCTGTATCGCGGGTATCCAATCGAGGAACTCGCGGTCAAGGCCGACTTCATGGAGACCTGCTACGCGCTGCTCCACGGCGATCTGCCGACGGTCAAGGAAAAGGAAGACTTCGTTGAAACCGTCACGAAGCACACGATGGTTCACGAGCAGATGCATTTCTTCTACCGTGGTTTCCGTCGCGATGCACACCCGATGGCGGTGCTCGTGGCTGCCGTGGGTGCGTTGTCGGCGTTCTATCACGACTCGCTGAATATCAATGATCCGCGTCATCGTGAAGTGTCGGCCATTCGCATGATTGCGAAGCTGCCGACGCTGGTGGCGATGGCGTACAAGTTCACGATCGGCCAGCCGTTCGTTTATCCGAAGAACGACCTGTCGTACAGCGCGAACTTCATGCACATGATGTTCTCGAACCCGTGCGAAGAGTACAAGGTCAACGACGTGCTCGTGCGCGCGCTGGATCGGATTTTGATCTTGCATGCGGACCATGAGCAGAATGCTTCGACGTCGACCGTGCGTCTGGCTGGGTCGTCCGGTGCGAATCCGTTTGCTTGTATTGCCGCTGGTATTGCTTGTTTGTGGGGCCCGGCGCATGGCGGTGCGAATGAAGCCGCGTTGAACATGCTGGAAGAGATCGGCTCGGTCGACAACATTCCTGAGTTCATCAAGCAAGTGAAGGACAAGAATTCGGGCGTGAAGCTGATGGGCTTCGGGCATCGCGTTTATAAGAACTACGATCCGCGCGCGAAGCTGATGCGTGAAACGTGCCATGAAGTGCTGGAAGAACTGGGTCTGCACGATGACCCGTTGTTCAAGCTTGCAATGGCGCTGGAAAAGATTGCGCTGGAAGACGAGTACTTTGTGTCGCGTAAGCTGTATCCGAATGTCGATTTCTATTCGGGTATTGTTCAGCGCGCGCTGGGAATTCCGACGGCTATGTTTACGTGCGTGTTTGCAATGGCGCGTACGGTGGGCTGGATTGCGCAGTGGAACGAAATGATCGCTGATCCTGAACAGAAGATTGGCCGTCCGCGTCAGTTGTTTATCGGCGATACGCCGCGCGAAGCGAAGGCGATTGATAAGCGGTAAATGGTAGCGGTTGTTGGCGCAGTAAAGCCCGTTTGGGGCTGAAAGCTGCGCAGTGTGTAGCGGGATAAGAAACGCCCCAACGGGTTTGCCGTTGGGGCGTTTCTTATTGTGCGCCCAGCATGGGCGCAATCTTCGAAGTGTAGGTCCTTCCGTGAGTTGACCACGGCGATTAAAGCACAACTGCGTGAGGATGAGTGCGCATGGGAGTCTCGGCATCAGGGGATGCCGCTGTCCCGTTGCTGGCCGATGTGATGCTCGACGTTGATGAGGCGGAGCGGGAATAGAAGACGCGGGTCATTGCTCTGGGCGCTACGCCGACCGTGTAGGCGCGTGCGTTCGTAGTCCTCGCGCCGGGCTAACGCGAAGGACGCGTTAGGCAGCGTATTCCAGGCGTTACAGTGGTACCACTGGTTAATGCGCAGAAGCTCAAGGCATGGCTTGTTTCGAGATACGAAGTAGTGCAAACTTTCATTTTGAAAGGCTCTCGCCTTAGCGAAACGCAGTAAAAGACCTCGGAGACAAATTGTTTCGATTTCAATGCGTTACATGCGATAAATGGCACGTGGGCGAGCCGAGTCTTGCCTTCGCCGTGCCGGACTACTTGTCGGGAATTCCCCAAGATCAGCATAAGTCGCGCGTCCGCTGCTCGGAAGATCTTTGTGCGGTCGATGATGAATTCTTTTTCGCACGGGTAAGCCTTGAGATACCAATTATTGGTGCCAGCGCGCCATTTCTCTGGGGCATTTGGGTGACCCTGAGCAGGCGAAGCTTTGACGACTACACCGAGCGATTCGAACGGCGTGAGGCCGGAGGCCCGTACTTCAGTTGGCTTGCGAATGAGCTTCCCGGCTACCCGCCGCTAGCCGGACAGCAGTCGCGTATTTTCGCTCGGGCTGGAGGGCTCAGGCCTTTGGTCAAACTCGAAGAATCGGATCATCCGCTGTCTGTGGACTTTCACAAAGGGATGTCGGCGGACCGTGCTGAAGCTATTTTCCAGATGGTTCTCCATCGGACCGACCGGGCTCACTGACGCCCAGATCTGAAAGCGAACACAGCGGCATAGCCAACTGAATAGGCGCGCCCGGTACCTTCGTGGGCTCTACTGGCTGTCTGGTTGGTCGAGGTATGTCTTCAGAGATGCGTCGTCGGGATCGCCGAAGGACTCTACTGCTGCTCATTGCGCCGGGAACTGCCCTCGATCATCGACGTTGGAGCGCGAGGTGCTCGTTCCATAGGGGAACCTTCGCATGCAAGTGGCCTGCTGGCGAAACAAGTGTGGGCAGTCGGTAACTAATCATAAAACAAATGACAACGAAAAATTATCTACTCATTATGGCTGTTTTTCTTTGCCAAGCATGCACAACGATATTGGATAAAAATGCCGTATCAGACAATGCGCCAACGACCTTAAACGACGCCAATTCGCAATACAGGTTAGGACTGGATTACGAAGCCGGCAAGGGCGTGCCGCAAGATATGGGGCAAGCTCAGATCTGGATCGAACGAGCGGCAAAACAAGGGCTGGCGCAAGCACAGTACGCGTTGGCGTCGCTGTATCTGACCGGACATACGTTGGATGATGATCGTGTTGCAATCCGTTGGTTTCAGTTACGGACCGACCAGAGTTATGCAATGGCGCAGTCCACGTTCGGCTGGAAAATCGAATATGTGGAAGATATGCCCGCGGAAATAGACACTAAAATATTCAGGAATTACCTCTCAGCGGCACAGCAAGGCTACGCAAAGGCGCAGTTTGCGGTGGGATGGCTCTATCAAAACATCGGTAACGCAGAGCATGCAGTTTTCTGGTATCGACTGTCAGCCGATCAGGGAAATATGGCGGCTGAAAATAGACTGGGTTTCTACTATCTCGCAAAACGCGACTATCCGAAAGCATTGGAGTGGTTTCAAAAATCAGCCGGGCACGGATATGATGCGGCCAAATTAAACATTGGCAACATGTATTGGAGTGGTCAAGTCGGTGAGAAAAATAGGGAAGAGGCGATTCGCTGGTATCAAAAGGCTGCAAACCAAAAGTACCCAGTGGCACAGTATCAGCTCGGCAAGACCTACTGGGAAGCGGACGAATATAAAGATAAATCGCAAGCGTTGCATTTGTTCCGTTTAGCGGCGGACCAGGGATTCGCACCAGCGCAAGCCTACCTCGGCAATATCTATGCTCAAGGCCTCGGCGGGGTGCCGCAGGATACCGAGCAGGGCCTACGCTGGCTGAAGTTGGCAATTGATCAGAATTCCGATGTTGCCGAAAGCATACTGTCGCGGATGTACGCGAATGGAATTGGTGTAACGCCCGATCTGAGTATCGCATTTCAGTGGGCTTATCGCTCGGCCATCCAGGGGAATCTCCAAGCGCAATATGACGTTGGCAGAGCATATGCGTTAGGGCTTGGTGTTCCCGCAGATAAGCAGCAGGCCGCCAGTTGGTTCCGTTTATCAGCAAATCAAGGATATCCCGGCGCGCAATACTTTCTCGGCTCGTTGTATTTCAGCGGTGAGGGTGTACCGCAAGACAAACCGAAGGCCCTAGCCTTGATGCGGTTAGCTGTGGAGCAGGGGACTCTATCGCAATTCTTTGAACGGGGAGCGCCGGAAAACATGGTGGCCCTCATTTATCTAACTGGGGACGGGGCACCCAAAAACGGGCCCGAAGCAGTGAAGTGGTTCACGCTGGCAGCGGGGCTTGGAAACACGTTAGCGCAACAATATCT